>NZ_CP161806.1 GCF_040801785.1 Sulfitobacter sp. LCG007
ATGGAACAGGCACGGCTGACCGGACCACAGTCCGGCTCCCTGAAATACGATCTGCTGACGGCGCTATCGGTGATGGGGCTGCACGGTTCGACAACATTGCAAAGCTCGGTGCTGCGGCTCTGCGCGCTGGTCACCGCGCGCTACAACTGGAAGCGCGATGAACTTTCCATTGGGCAGGCGGAAATGGCGCGGCTCTGGAATGTGAACGAGCGAACAGTGAAGCGCGAGGTCAAGCGGCTGGTCGACGGCGGGCTTCTGGTCGTGAAACGTCCAGGCGTGCGGGGCAGGGTGGCAAGCTACAGGCTGAACTACCCTGCGATCTACCAGCTCTCGAAAGGCAGTTGGGAGGCGGTGGGGGGGGATTTCTACGAGCGAATGGCCCGTTTCGATGCGGGGCCCGCGACCAATGTGGTGAAGGTCGATTTCGAAACCCGGCGGACAGAGCCGGCTTCCTCCGACGGCGGCGCCTGGAGCGGTGTGCTCGGCCGGCTTGCGGCGGAAGATGCCGATACTGCACGCAACTGGTATTCGAAACTGACCCTGGAAGGGCGGGAGGGCAGTACCGTGACGGTCAGGGCGCCGGGGAAATTCGTAGCCCAGTTCGTCCAGGCCCATCTCTCGCGGCCGCTCTCGCAAGCGATCGCCGCCGAGCTGGGGCCCTTCGAGCGGCTGGAGATCACCTGCTGATGGGTCTCTGACAAAGGCAGTTTGCCGCATTGTCCGTCAGGCTTTGACGGGGCAGCGATTTCCACCGATAAACCCGGGAAAAACCTGCGAGACATGATGCCCGAGATTTTCCGACATGACCTGAAGGTGCTGTTCCAGCACTGCGACCCTGCGGGGATCGTCTTCTATCCCCGCTATTTCGAGATGGTGAATCAGACCGTCGAGGAATGGCATGCCAGCAGTCTCGGCTATTCCTTTGCGCAGATGCACAACGATGGCGAGTTTCGGGGCGTCCCGACCGTCACGATCAGCGCCGATTTCCCTGCGCCAAGCCGGATCGGCGACATGCTGACATGGTCGCTTTATCTCACAAAGCTGGGGCGTACCTCGGCGCATCTCAACGTGACGGCGCGCCATAAGGACGAGGCGCGTGTGATTGCGCGCCCGGTACTGGTCTGCATCGACACGCGAACGGGCCGGCCGATTCCCTGGGCTGAGGACGTGCGCGCGCGGATGGCCGGATTCGTCCACGACAGCCCTCCGGCCTAACTTCACACATAAACATTTTATGCTTGAAACAAGTCCCGCACCCGCTAGGCTGGAGAAACGCTGAATCGGTGCGAGGGCGCGAGCGATGAAGATAGCCTGCCTGGGCGGGGGACCTGCCGGCCTCTATTTCGCGATATCCATCAAGCTGCGGGATCCGGGCCACGAGGTCACGGTGTTCGAGCGCAACCGCGCCGATGACACTTTCGGCTGGGGCGTGGTGCTGTCTGACGAGACGCTCGAAAATCTCGCCCACAACGATAGCAAGAGCGCCGAGATGATCCGCGCCCAGTTCGCCTATTGGGACGATATCGCGGTGATCCATGACGGTCATCGTACGGTGTCGACGGGGCACGGATTCTGCGGCATCGGGCGCAAGACGCTGCTGCTCCTGCTTCAGGACCGGGCACGTGAGCTTGGCGTGGACCTGCGCTTTGAAAACGACGTGGCCGAACCGGGGCAGCTGGCTTCGGACTACGATCTGGTCGTCGCCTCCGACGGGCTGAATTCGCGCACCCGCAGCATCTATTCCGAGTTCTTCAAGCCGGATGTGGATCTGCGCAAATGTCCGTTCACCTGGCTTGGCACGCGCCAGAAGTTCGACGACGCCTTCACCTTCATCTTCGAGCGTACCGAACATGGCTGGGTCTGGGCCCATGCCTACCAATTCGACCCTGACACGGCGACTTTCATAGTCGAATGCAGTCAGGAGACGTTCGACAGCTGGGGCTTCGGCTCCATGTCGAAGGAAGAAAGCATCGCGACCTGCGAGAAGATCTTCGCGAAGCATCTTGGCGGCCATCCCCTGATGTCGAACGCCAATCACGTGCGGGGCTCGGCCTGGATCCGGTTCCCGCGCGTCCTGTGCGAAACCTGGCATCACCAGAACATCGTGCTGATGGGCGACGCCGCGGCGACGGCGCATTTCTCCATCGGGTCCGGGACGAAGCTCGCGCTGGAATCGGCCATCGCGCTGGCGGATTACCTGACCCGCGAAGACAGCCTGGAAGCCGCCTTCGAAAAATACGAGGACGAGCGCCGGGTCGAAGTGCTCAAGCTGCAGTCGGCGGCGCGCAATTCGCTGGAGTGGTTCGAGGAGGTCGAGCGCTATCTCGATCTTGATCCCGTGCAGTTCAACTATTCGCTGCTCACGCGCTCGCAGCGGATCAGCCATGAGAACCTGCGCGCGCGCGATCCCGATTGGCTGCGCTCGGCCGAGGCGTGGTTCCGGACGCAGGCCGGGGCAGGGGGCAACGAAACGGTGCGCGCGCCGATGTTCGCGCCCTACCGGCTGCGCGACATGGCATTGAAGAATCGCGTCGTGGTTTCGCCCATGGCCCAGTACAAGGCCGTCGACGGCAACCCGACCGACTGGCATCTCGTCCACTACGGCGAGCGGGCCAAGGGCGGGGCAGGCCTCGTCTACACCGAGATGACATGCGTCAGCCCCGAGGGGCGGATCACGCCGGGCTGTCCCGGGCTCTACACCGACGCGCAGGAAGCGATGTGGAAGCGGATCGTCGATTTCGTCCACGCAGAGACGGATGCGAAGATCTGCCTGCAGCTTGGCCATGCGGGGTCGAAGGGGTCGACCCAGGTCGGCTGGGAAGAGGCGGACAGGCCGCTTGCGCAGGGCAACTGGCCGCTGATGGCGGCCTCGGCCGTGCCCTGGTCGGACGCCAACGACACGCCGAAGGAAATGAGCCGGGCCGACATGGACGCGGTCAGGGATCAGTTCGTCGAAGCCGCGCAGCGCGGGGCGCGGGCGGGTTTCGACATGCTCGAACTGCATGCGGCGCATGGCTATCTGATCTCGTCGTTCATCACGCCGATGCAGAACCGGCGCACGGACGACTATGGCGGATCGCTGGAGAACCGCCTGCGCTACCCGCTTGAGGTCTTTGACGCGATGCGCGCCGTCTGGCCGGAAACGCTACCGATGTCGGTGCGGATATCGGCGAATGACTGGGTGGGTGATCTGGGCGTCACACCGCAGGAAGCGGTCGAGATTGCGCGGGCCTTCCGGGCGCATGGTGTCGATATCTGCGACGTTTCTGCGGGGCAGACGACCACGCAGGCAAAGCCGGTCTACGGGCGCATGTTCCAGACGCCGTTTTCCGACCGGATCCGCAACGAGGCGCATGTGCCGACCATGGCGGTGGGCAACATCTTCGAGGCCGATCACGTCAATTCGATCCTGATGGCCGGGCGGGCAGATCTGGTCTGTCTGGCCCGGCCGCATCTGGCGGATCCCTACTGGCTGCTGCATGCCGCCACGGCGCTTGGCGATCGCGAGGAGAACTGGCCCAAGCCCTACCTGCCGGGCCGCGATCAGGCATGGCGCCTGGCCGACCGCGAAGCGCAAACAGACGCGGAACGGGTCTGATGCGCCTCGAGGGGCAGCGCGCGCTGGTCACCGGTGGCGGCACCGGGGTCGGGGCCGCGATTGCCCGCGCGCTGGCGGGGCAGGGGGCCGAGGTCTGGGTCAGCGGACGGCGGGAGGCCCCGCTCGAGGAACTGGCGAAGGAAAGCCCGCGCCTTCACGCGCTTCAGGGTGACGTGACGGATGGCGCGTCCTGCGCCAGGATGATCGAGGTCGCACAGCCGGGGATCGTCGTGGCCAACGCGGGCAATTCCGTGTCGAAACCGTTTCACCGGATGCAGGCGTCGGATCTGCAGGACATGCTGGCGGTCAACCTTTTCGGGGTCTTCAACATCTATTCTGCCGCGCTCGAGATCATGCGCGGGGCAGGGCAGGGGCGGCTGATCGCCGTGGCCTCCACCGCGGGACTGAAGGGCTATTCCTATGTCTCGGGATATGCGGCGGCCAAGCATGCGGTGATCGGCCTGACGCGGTCGCTGGCGCTGGAACTGGCGGGCACGGAGATCACCGTCAACGCCGTCTGCCCGGGTTTCACCGAAACGCCGATGCTGGAAGCCTCGCTTGCCAACATCATGGCAAAGACGGGTCGCAGCCACAAGGAGGCGGCCGAAGCCCTGAGCGCGGGCAATCCGCAGGGCCGCTTCGTGCAGCCGGAGGAGGTCGCCGACGCCGTCTGCTGGCTGGCCGGCGCCGGTGCCGGCGCGATCACGGGGCAGGCGATCAGCGTCTCCGGCGGGGAGGTGATGTGATGGATACCTCTGCGCGGCCCTCCGACCTCAGCAAGGACCGCCTCCGGGTCTGGCTTCGGCTGCTGAAGGTGACACGCATGGTCGAGGCGGACCTGCGCGAACGGATGCGCGTCCGGTGGGACATGACGCTGCCGCGCTTCGACGTGATGGCCGCCCTGCGCCGAAACGAGGACGGGCTGAAGATGAGCGATCTGTCCGGTGTGCTGCGGGTATCGAACGGCAATGTGACGGGCATCGTGGACCGGCTGGTCACGGACGGTCTGGTCGAGCGCCGCGCTGTCGAGGGCGACCGGCGGGCCAACCGTGTGGTCCTGACAGAGACGGGCAGGGCGCTTTTCGACGAGATGGCGGTGGTCCACGAGCTCTGGGTGGACGAGATGCTGTCGCCCGTGGGGCCGCAGGGGCTCGAGACGCTGCGGTCGCGGCTGGGCCGTATCATCGACAAGCTGGAGGAAAAGGACACATGAGCACGCCGACGCATTTCAGGCTGACGCGTGAAGGCAGCGTCGCGGTGGTGAGCCTCGACCGGCCGGATCGCAAGAACCCGCTGACCTTCGAAAGCTACGCCGAACTGCGCGACTGGTTCCGGGGGCTGGTCTATGACGACGAGATCACGGCGGTGGTATTCGCCTCCAACGGGGGAAATTTCTCGTCCGGGGGGGATGTGCATGACATCATCGGCCCGCTGGTCGACATGGACATGAAGGCGCTGCTGCGCTTCACGCGGATGACCGGGGATCTGGTGAAGGCGATGCTGGGCTGCGGCAAGCCGGTGATTGCCGCCGTGGACGGCATCTGCGTCGGCGCGGGCGCGATCATCGCCATGGCCTCCGACCTGCGCCTCGGCACGCGCGAGGCAAAGACTGCCTTTCTTTTCACCCGCGTCGGGCTTGCGGGCTGCGACATGGGCGCTTGCGCCATGCTGCCGCGGATCATCGGGCAGGGCAGGGCGGCGGAGCTGCTCTATACGGGGCGGTCGATGAGCGCCGAAGAAGGCGAGCGCTGGGGTTTCTTCAACCGCCTTGTCGATGCGCAGGTGCTGCTATCCGAGGCTGTCGCGCTGGCGGAGCGGATTTCGGAGGGGCCGAACTTCGCCCACATGATGACCAAGACGATGCTGAACCAGGAATGGTCCATGACGCTGGACCAAGCGATCGAGGCCGAGGCGCAGGCGCAGGCGATCTGCATGCAGACACAGGATTTCCGGCGCGCCTACGAGGCTTTCGTGGCGAAGGAAAAACCGGCCTTTCAGGGGGACTGAACCATGCCTGACCGCAGCTTTCTGGACTGGCCCTTCTTCGAGGACCGTCACCGCGACCTCGCCGCGGCCCTGGATGACTGGTGCGGACGCGAGCTGGGCGGGATCGACCATGCCGACACCGATCAAGCCTGCCGCGCGCTGGTGGCGAAGCTGGGGCAGGGGGGCTGGCTGCGACATTCGGCGGTCGATCCGGACGCGCCGGGGATCCTCGACGTGCGCAGCCTCTGTCTGATCCGCGAGACGCTGGCACGCCATGACGGGCTGGCGGATTTCGCCTTCGCCATGCAGGGCCTCGGGACCGGAGCGCTGTCGCTTTTCGGCACACCCGAACAGCGTGACTGGTTGCGGCGCACCCGTGCGGGCGAGGCGATCTCGGCCTTTGCGCTGACCGAGCCGCAGTCCGGGTCGGACGTGGCAAATATCGCCATGACGGCAGAGCGGGACGGCAACGGATACGTCCTGAACGGCGAAAAGACCTGGATCTCGAATGGCGGGATTGCGGATGTCTACACCGTCTTCGCCCGAACCGGAGAGGCGCCGGGGTCGAAGGGGCTTTCGGCCTTTCTGGTGCCTGCCGCGACGCCCGGACTTGACGTTGCCGAACGGCTCGAGGTCGTCGCGCCACACCCGCTGGCACGGCTGACGTTCGACGGTGTGCGGCTCGATGCGGATGCCATGATCGGCAATCCGGGCGAGGGATTCCGCATCGCGATGTCGGTGCTGGATGTCTTCCGCTCGACCGTGGCTGCCGCCGCGTTGGGGTTCGCCCGGCGCGCCCTGGACGAGAGCCTCGCGCGGGTGCAGGAACGCCGGCTTTTCGGCGCCCCGCTGGCGGAGCTTCAGATGGTGCAGGGACACATCGCCGAGATGGCGCTGGACGTCGATGCCAGCGCCCTTCTGGTCTACCGGGCTGCCTGGACCAAGGATACCGGCGCGCCCCGGGTCAGCCGCGAGGCGGCGATGGCCAAGCTGTTCGCGACCGACCAGGCCCAGCAGGTCATCGACAAGGCCGTGCAGATTCATGGCGGAGAGGGCGTGCGCGTGGGCGGCATTACCGAACGCCTTTACCGTGATATCCGGGCGCTTAGGATCTACGAGGGCGCCTCAGACGTGCAGAAGGTGGTGATCGCGCGCGCGACGATGAGCGCCGCCCCCTGACAGGGCTTGCGATCCCCGACGCACGCGCCATATACTCCTGACGGATACGCATATAGCAGGAGCGCATATGGGGCGGGTCAAGGTAAATCTGACGCTGGACGCGGATGTTGCCGAGACTGCGCGCGCGCTGGGGCTCAACATGTCGCGTCTTGCGGAGGCCGCGATCCTCGACGCCGCGAAGGCCGAGCGCAACCGGCTCTGGCGGGCCGAGAATGCGGACGCCATCGGGAAGTACGCCGAGGAGGTCGACCGCGAGGGCCTTGCGCTGGCCCGGTTCCGCAGCTTCTAGAAACGCCATGGCGCAGTTCGATCTTTATCGGCTCGACGGCGGGCAGCTGGTCGTGGATCTTCAGACCGACCTCATCGGGATCGATGCCTCGCGGGTCGTCGCTCCGCTGCGCGAGGCGGGCGCATATGCGGCCTTCCCGGGGCTGACCCCGGTTGTGGAGGTCGACGGCAGCGCATGGATCGTGAGGATGCAGGAGCTTGCGGCCGTGCCGGGACGCGCCTTGCGCCATCGCATCGGATCGCTGGAAGCCCATCGCGACGCGCTGAAACGGGCGCTCGATATCCTGATCGACGGGGTCTGAACCTGCTCAGGCGCCGTAGTCGGCGTCGCTCACCTGTTCCAGCCAGTCGACAACCTTGCCGTCCTGCACTTCCTGGATGGCGATATGACTCATCCCCGTCTCGGGCCCCGCGCCGTGCCAGTGCTTTTCGCCCGGCGCGAAGAACACCACGTCACCTGGCCGGATTTCCTCGACCGGTCCGCCCGCGCGCTGTGCCCGTCCCAGGCCAGCCGTCACGATCAGCGTCTGGCCGAGCGGGTGGGTGTGCCATGCGGTCCGCGCGCCGGGGTCGAATGTGACGAGCGCCCCCTGCACGCGATCCGGCGCGTCCGGGTTGAAGAGCGGGTCGAGCCGGACCTGCCCGGTAAACCACTCAGAGGGCCCCTTGCGGGATGCGGCATGGCCTGCGCGATAGATCTGCATTCTGGTCTCCCCTTCGGTGATCCAGTGGTAAGGCAAAGCCGCGGGACGTCAAAGGACATGAGCCCCGGAAAGCGCGGATGAACGGAAATCAGCCAGCCTTCGGTATCATCTGCCTTTGCGTGGCGGAAGTTCCTTCCACGGCGGCGACACCGCGGTTGCCAACCGGCGACATCCGGATAACTCTGGAAGGCTCGAAAAGCTGACCCCGCATTCACCTGTCGCACCAGCCACGGAGGCGCCTGTCTTGACCGTCATCGATACCATTGCATCCTATCAGGCCGAACTCGCCGCGATCCGTCAGGATTTCCACGCCTATCCCGAAATCGGGTTCGAGGAACACCGCACCTCGGCGCGGGTCGCCGAGTTGCTGGAAAGCTGGGGGGTAACGGTGACGCGCGGGATCGGCCAGACCGGTCTTGTCGGCGTGCTGGACGGAAACCGGCCCGGCAAGAGCATCGGACTGCGTGCCGACATGGACGCGCTGCCCATGGAGGAGCGCACGAACCTGCCCTATGCCTCGCGAAACGAGGGCGTGTTCCATGGCTGCGGGCACGACGGCCACATGACGATGCTTCTGGGCGCGGCCCGGTATCTGGCGCAGACGCGGGACTTCGCCGGCCGCGCCGTCTTCATCTTCCAGCCGGCGGAAGAGGGGCTTGGCGGTGCGCGTGCCATGCTGGCGGACGGGCTGTTCGACCGGTTCCCCTGCGACGAACTCTATGGCCTGCACAATTCGCCTTACAGCCCGCATTCACGGGTGTCGGTGCGCCCCGGCAGGGCCCAGGCCGGAGCGAGTTTCTTCGACATCGAGATCACGGGGCAGGGGAGCCATGGCGCGATGCCGCAAGCCAGCCGCGATCCTGTCGCGATCGGCGCGGACCTCGTCGGGGCCTTGCAGCAGATCGTTTCGCGCAACATGGATCCGACGCATCCGGCGGTGGTCTCGGTGACGCAGTTTCATGCGGGCTCGGCCTATAACGTCATTCCCGAAACCGCCGTGCTGCGGGGCACTTTCCGTTTCTTCGACGAGGCCGACGGTGCCCTGATCGACGCCCGGATGCGCCAGATCTGCGCCGGTTGCGCCGAAGCCCACGGGGTCGATATCGCGGTCGACATCCGCAACATCTTCAGCGTCCTGTCCAACGATCCCGAGCGTGTCGGCGATCTGATCGAGGTTGCGCGGGAAATCGTCGGCGGGAAGGCCCAGCCGGATGCCGAGCTTACCATGGGATCCGAGGACATGGCCGATCTGCTCAACGTCGTCCCGGGAGCCTTCTTCAACCTCGGCCACCACGGCGATGTGCCGCTGCACAACCCGGGCTTCATCTTCGACGATTCGATCCTGCCCGTGGGCGCCAGCATCTTCGCACGCCTTGTCGAAAGGCGCGGCGCCGCCTGAGACGGCTAAAAAACCGGCATTCGAACGCCGCGCCCCGAAACGGGCGCGGTTTTTTGTTGACCGCTCGCCAGCTTCTCGCCCATGTTTCACTAAATGGATCACAAGTTCCATTAAATGGAACAGATGAGAGGAAGAATGTCGGTTCTGCAAAATGCGGCCTCGGTGCTGAAGCTCTACTCGCAGGATTGCAACGCGCTGACCGTGACCGAGGTGGCGCGGCGACTCGACATTCCCAAGGCCAATGCGTCGCGGCTGATGAAGTCGATGCGGGATGCGGGCATGCTGGACACGATAGGGGACACGCTGCGGCATCGTCCGAGCACCATGATGCTGGACCTCGCCGCCCTGTTCCGCCGCTCGACCGTGCTTGTCTCCCGGGCGGGCGAGGCTGTCGCGGCGGTTTCCGGGCAGTTCGGACATACGGGATACCTGTCGTTGCGCGACGGTCTGGAGGTGACGGCGGTCGCGGACTACCCCGGCACCAACGCGCTGCGGGTCGTGTCAAACATCGGCCGCCGCCTGTCGCTCGACCGCAGCGCGACGGGCCGCACGCTGCTGGCGCGTCTCGACGACGAGGAAGTCGCACAGCTCTACCCCGATCCAGACCGGCTCGACGCCCTGCTGGGAAGGCTTGCCCGGATCCGTGAGGCCGGATTCGAGACCTCCTCGGAAGAAGCCACCCCGGGCGTCGACGCGATTGCCATTGCCGTCGGCGACCCTGCCACCGGCGAGGTCGTCAGCCTTTGCATCGTCTTCCCGCACGGGGTCGTGGACGCCGAGGCGAAGAAACAGATGATCGCCGCGCTCGGCAAGGCGGCGGCACCGATCGCGGCGGATCTGGGCGACAGCGCCTTCGTCGCCCCTGACCCAGTAATATAAGGACGCTGGACGATGACATTCACGGAAAATCGCTGGCGCGTCGGCTTTGATATTGGCGGCACCTTCACCGATTTCGTGCTCTACGACGCGCAGACGGCAAGCGTGACGCTGCACAAGCGGCTGACGACTCCGCATGATCCCTCGGAAGCCGCGCTGCTGGGGCTGACCGAACTGCTGGACCTGCGCGGCATCACCCATTCGGATGTGAGCGAGATCGTCCACGGCACGACGCTGGTGACCAATGCCGTGATCGAGCGCAAGGGCGCGCCGACGGGCCTTGTCACGACCCGGGGCTTCCGCGATCTGCTCGAGATGGGAACCGAGCAGCGCTACGATATCTACGATCTCTTCGTCACCTTTCCCGAGCCGTTGGTCAGTCGGGACCTGCGTCTCGAAGTCGATGAACGGATGAGCGCGGCCGGTGACGTCGTCACCGCGCTGGACGAAAGCGCCGTCCTAAAGGCCGCCGACGCACTGGTGTCTGCCGGCTGCGGGGCGATTGCGGTCGCCTTCCTGCATTCCTACGCCAATCCCGAGCATGAACAGCGGGCTGCCGCCCTGATCCGGGCCGCGCATCCGGACATTTCCGTGTCGATCTCGTCGGAAGTCGTGGCGGAGATGGGCGAATACCAGCGCCTCGTGACGACCTGCGCCAACGCCTTCGTGCAGCCGCTGATGCACCGCTACCTGACACGGATCGAAAGCGCGCTGCGTGACGCGGGCTTCGGCGGCCCGCTGCGCCTGATGCATTCGGCGGGCGGTCTCGTGTCGCTGGAAACCGCGCGCGACTTCCCGATCCGGCTGCTCGAGAGCGGCCCGGCGGGCGGCGGCCTTGCAACGGCACTGTTCGGCGAGGCTGCCGGCCTGTCAGACGTCATTTCCTTCGACATGGGTGGCACCACGGCCAAGGCCTGCATGATCGAGCAGGGCCGCGCCGAGGTCGCTCCGATGATGGAAGCGGCCCGCGTCCACCGCTTCACGAAGGGTTCGGGACTGCCCATCAAGGCGCCGGTCATCGAGATGATCGAGATCGGCGCGGGCGGCGGGTCGATCGCCGCCATCGACGAGGTGGGTCTGCTGAAGGTCGGTCCCCGGTCTGCGGGCTCTGCCCCTGGCCCGGCCTGTTATGGCATGGGGGGTACCGCCCCGACCGTTACGGATGCCAATCTGACCCTGGGATACTACGATCCGGACTTCTTCCTCGGCGGCAGGATGACGCTGGATGCGGATGCGGCCAAAGCGGCGATCGCGCAGGTCGGCACGCCCCTGGGACTATCCGTGCCCGAGACCGCGCTCGGGATCCACAAGGTGGTGGTCGAAAGCATGGCGGCCGCCGCACGCGTCCACCTCGTCGAGCGCGGAAAGGATCCGCGCGACTATTCGATGGTCGGTTTCGGCGGGGCAGGACCGGCCCACGCCATCGACGTGGCCCGCGCCATGGGAATAACCTCGGTCCTGATCCCGCCGGCGTCGGGTGCGGCGTCCGCCCTGGGCTTTCTTGCCGCGCCACTGTCCTTCGACGGTGTTCGCTCTCGCCGGGTCGAACTGGCGCCGGGATTCGACGCCGATGCCGTGAACGCCCTTCTGTCGGAGCTCGAGGCCGAGGGTCTGCACCATCTGACGCGCGCCGGGGTCGACGCCGGCAGCGCGGTGATCGAGCGAAGTGCCGACATGCGTCTGGTCGGGCAGATGCACGACATCAACGTCGCGCTCCCGCAGGGCCCGCTGGGCGAGGACAACCTTTCCGATATCCGCGCCGCATTCGTGGCGGCCTATGCGGCGCGCTATGCCGAACCGTTCGAGGGCGCGCGCTTCGAGGCCGTCACGTTCCGGGTCCGCGTCGCCGGTCCGACGCCGAAACTGTCGCTCACCGGAGCGACGGGGGGTGGGGACGCGGCCGACCGGGTCAAGGGGCACCGGCAGTGCTGGTTCGACGAAGGCGAGTTCCGGACGGCCGTGTTCGACCGCTATGCGCTGGTCGCAGGAGACGAGATCCCGGGCCCGGCGATCATCGAGGAACGCGAGTCGACCACCGTCATCGGTCCGGGCGATCACGTCACGATCGACGCGGGACTGAACCTCTGCGTGCGCGTCGGGGCCGTGGCTGCCGCCGAGGCGCTTGTCACGCCCGAGATGACCCGCGCGCAGGCGGTCGAGCGCATCTCGGCCGATCCCATCGGCCTCGAAATCATGTGGTCCAGGCTCGTCAACGTGGTCGAGGAGATGTGGCTGACCGTCTGCCGCACGGCCTTTTCGCTGGTCATCGCCGAGGCCCAGGATTTCGCCTGCGAACTGCTGGACAGGGACGGCGAGACGCTAGCCCACAGTCCGCGCGCGATGCCCGTCTTCAACCTGACGCTGCCCCGTGCGGTGAAGGCGCTTCTCGAGGCCTATCCGGCGGACACCCTGAAACCCGGCGATGTCCTGATCACCAACGATCCCTGGCTCTGCGCCGGGCATCTGTTCGACATCGCCATCGTCACCCCCGCCTTCGTGGATGGCAAGCTCGTGGGCCTGATGGGAACCGTGGGCCATGTGTCGGACATCGGCGGCACCAAGGACAGCCTGCATGCCCGCGAGATCTACGAGGAAGGACTGCAGATCCCTCCGATGAAGCTCTTCGAGGCCGGCAAGCCCAACGAAACGCTGGTGCGGATGATCCGCCAGAACGTGCGCAACGGGGAACAGGTGCTTGGCGACATCTACTCGTTCGTCGCCGCCAACGCCCTCGGGGCCGAGCGCCTGGACGCCTTCATGCGCGACTATGGCCTGCATGACCTGCGCGCGCTTGCCGAGGTCGTTCAGGGCATGTCGGAAAAGGCGATGCGCGATGCGATCACGGCGATCCCGGACGGGGACTACCGCGCGACCATCACCAACAATCCCCTGGGAGAGATCATCAGCTACCCGGTCCTGGTGCAGGTCAAAGGCGATGCGATCACGGTCGATTTCGACGGCGTTCCGCCGCAACTGCCCCAGGGCGGCCTGAACTCGACGCTGAACTATACCGCGGCCCATGCCACCTATCCGCTCAAGTGCATGCTGACCCCGACGGTGCGCGGCAATGCCGGGTGCTATCGTCCCTTCACGGTGAAGGCGCCCGAGGGCTCGATCCTCAATCCGACCTATCCGGCAGCGGTCAACCTGCGGACCCGGACGGGCTGGTATCTGGCGCCGAACATCTTCAACGCGCTGGCGGCGGCGGCGCCCGACAAGGTGCAGAGCTTCACCGGCCTGGCCGTGGCCGCGAACATCTATGGCCGCGACCCGGAAGGACAGTTCTACTCGGACATGCTTTTCTGCGGTGGCGGGCAGGGCGGCTCCGATCGCGGCGACGGACAGTCGGCGCTGCTCTGGCCGACCTCTGCCGCCAACACCTCGATCGAGCTGATGGAAAGCCGCGTGCCGGTCCTTGTGCTGGAAAAGGCCTTCGTGCCCGACAGCGGCGGGGCAGGGCGAAACCGCGGCGGCCTCGCGCAGATGATCCGGTTCCGCAAACGCGACGAGGACGGACTGGAAATGCTGGTCTCGGTCTACCCGGAGGGCGTGGACAACCCGATCGACGGTCTGTTCGGCGGTCGGCCCGGGCTTGGCGCGCGGGGTCGGATCGTTTCGGAAGATGGTTCGGTGCTGAGGGATTGCGGGACCGGCGAGCTGGTCTCGCTCTACCGGACCGGCGAGGTGGTCGAGCTGATCCTGGGGGGCGGGTCCGGTTACGGCGACCCGTCGGAACGTGCCCCCGAGGCGCTTGCCCGCGACCTGAAGCTGGGCCTCGTGACCGCGAAGCCGGACCCGCGCGCCGAACCGGAGAAACCGGAAGCCACGCCAAGCAGATCCTTTGCGTGAAACGATAACAGACCAGACAACATGGAGCCCGAAATGACGTCGTCCCCACAGTTCAACCTGACACGCAGAAGCCTTCTGGCCGCCGCCGGCGCCGGTCTGGCCAGCACGGTATTCCCCGCCAGGATGTTCGCCAGCGACAGTGCCGTTCTGGTGATCGCCTCGGGCCAGGACATTCCGAACTTCGATCCCCACACGGCTTCGGGATATTCCGCGTCCTTCTTCATGCGCAACGTCTACGACCCGCTCGTGCGCGTCGCCGGAAACCCGCCCGAAGCGGTGCCGGGGATCGCCAGCAGCTGGGAATCCTCGGCAGACGGAACCGAATACACCTTCACCCTCGATCCCGCGGCCACCTTCCATTCCGGCAACAGCGTCACGGCGCAGGATGTGGTCTATTCCTTCCAGCGCGCGCTGCGCCTTGCGAAGGGCAATTCATGGATGATCCGCGACATCGTCACCGAGGAAGGCGTCGAGGCGCTTGATGACGGCACCGTCAAGTTCACCCTTGCCGTGCCCTTCGCGCCCTTCCTGCAGGTGCTGCCCTGGATCTTCATCGTCGAGAAGGCGGCGGTCGAGGCAAACCTCGGCGACGACGACGGCCAGGGCTGGCTGCTGTCCAATACCGCGGGGTCCGGCCCGTTCCAGCTGGCGCGGGCGCAGGCCGGCACCCTCTACCATCTGACCCGTGCAGATACGGCCTGGCAGGCGGGTGGCGGAAACCTCGAAGGCGTGATCTGGCAGATCGTGCGCGAGACCGCGACGCAACGCCTGATGGTGCAGCGCGGCGAGGCGCAGATCGCCGTAGACCTGACGTCCGAGGACATGGATTCGCTCGCGGACGCCCCCGGCGTGGTGCGTGTGATCGAACCGGAATACCGGACCTTCTCGATCAAGATGAACACTGCCCATGGTCCCTGTTCGGACATCAACATGCGCAAGGCGATTTCCTATGCGACCAACTATCAGGCGATCCTGGACGCGGCCGGCTACGCGGATCTGATGACCGGTCCGCTTCCGGACGGCATCCTTGGCCAGGATCCGGATCTCGAAGTCTACCGCATGGACCTCGAGAAGGCGAAAGAGCATCTGGCGATGACCGATACGCCGGAGGGCGGCATCAAGCTGCGGATGGTTCATGTATCCGGGCTGGAACAGCAGCGCCGTTGGGCGCTCATCATGCTCGACAGCCTCAAGGCGCTGAACATCGAGCTCGAGATCATGCCGATGAACTGGCCGGACATGGTCGCGGCCTGCGGCTCACCGGAAACCTTCCCCGATCTCTTCCCCGTCTACCAGACGGCGAACTACGGCGATCCGGACAATATCGCCTATGCCGCCTATCACTCGTCGCGCAACGGCAGCTGGCAGAATGCCGTCTACGCCAATCCGGAGGTCGACGCGCTCATCGAGGCGGGACGGTCCGAAGTCGATCCCGCGAAGCGGGTCGAGATCTACGAAGCCTTCCAGAAGGCGGTCGTCGAGGATGCCCCCGATATCTTCGGCGTCCTGGAAAAACGACGCATCGCGATGCGCGACACGGTAAAGGGCTACAGCTTCACGCCGGTCGCCTCGAACGCCATCGAAGCCTTCGGGCTGTCGCTCTGACGTCATGACCTGAAAAGCCGGGCGGGCCGTTGCATGGCCCGTCCACATCCGACCCAGGAAAGACCCGCTCCGATGCTGCTATTCATCCTGCGGCGGCTGTTGATGCTGATCCCGGTGATCATTGGCCTGACCGTCATCATGTTCGTCATCGCCCGCATCCTGCCGGGCGATCCGGTCGGACTCGCCGCCGGGCCGAACGCGACGCAGGCCGAGATCCAGGCCCTTGCGGCGGAATTTGGCCTCGATCAGCCGATCTGGGTGCAATACGGGGTCTATGTCCGGGGCCTGCTGCACGGCGACCTCGGCACTTCGCTGCTCACCCATCGTCCCGTGGCAGCCGATATCGCCGCCTACCTGCCGGCAACGCTGGAGCTGGTGATGGCGGCGATGAGCATCGCGGTATTGGTCGGTATCCCGCTCGGGCTCCTGACGGCGGTCCGGCGCAACAGGTGGCCCGACTACCTGAGCCAGATCGGTGCGATCGGCGCGATCTCGATGCCGCGCTTCTTCCTCGGGCTGCTGCTTCAGCTCCTTTTCGCGATGTGGCTTGCCTGGCTGCCGCTGGGAGGGCGCTTGCCGATCATCGTGATCCCGCCGCCCACCGTGACCGGATTCCTGACGATCGACAGCCTTCTGGCCGGTGACTGGGACGCCTTCGTGATGGCCCTGCGCCATCTCGCCCTGCCTGCCGTCGCCATGTCCCTGTCGCCACTCGCCACCATCATGCGGATGATGCGTTCGTCCACCATCGAGGTGATGCAGCAGGACTATGTGATGACCGCCCGTGCGCTCGGGTTGTCGCCGCGCATGATCATCAACAAGTACGTGGCCCGGAACGCGGTTTCGGCGACCCTGACCGTGATCGGCCTTTACTTCGGCTGGCTGCTCGGCGGCACCGTGCTGGTCGAGACGGTCTTCGACTGGCCGGGTCTGGGTCTTTATGCCACCAAGGCCATCGTCAGCCAGGACATGATGCCGGTGATCGGTGTCGCACTGGTCATCGGCATCCTGTTCGTCATCGCAAATCTCGTGATCGACGTGCTTTACGGCGTCATCAATCCGAAGGTGCGCTACTCATGACCGACACCCTGTCCGAGGACGATTTCAGCATTCCGCGCTTCGACAAGTTGCGCCGGGCCTTCTTCCGCTTCCGTCAGAGCAAGCTGTCGCTGCTGGGAGCGCTGCTTGTCGCGCTCGTGCTGTTCTTCACGCTGTTCGGCGGGATGCTTGCACCATACCCCGAGCATGTGCTGGGCGGCGTCGATACCGCCAACCGGTTCGTCCCGCCGTCCTGGGCGCATCCCTTCGGCACCAACGAGCTGGGTCAGGACGTGCTGTCGCTGGTCATGGGCGGGACAACCGTTTCGGTCATGGCCGGGTTCGGCGTGGTCCTGATCGGCTCGATCGTCGGAACTGCCGTCGGCGCCGTCGCGGGGTTTGCGGGAGGATGGCTCGACGAGGTGCTGATGCGCCTGACGGACCTTACCCTGACCATTCCCGGGCTGATCCTCGCCATGGCGATCGCCGCCGCCCTTGGGCCGGGCTTCGCGAACATGGTGATCGCGATTTCGCTGTCCTGGTGGCCCGGCTATGCGCGCCTCGTCCGGGGCGAGGTCATCGCGGCGCGGGAAGAGGTCTACGTGACCGCCGCGCGCGCGATCGGCGCCACGCCCGCGCGCATCCTGTTTCGCCATATCCTGCCCAACACCGTGTCTCCGATCATCGTCAAGATGTCGCTGGACATGGGGTTCGCCATTCTCACCGTCGCGGGACTGGGCTTCATCGGCATCGGTGTGCGCCCGCCGACACCGGAATGGGGCACCTTGCTGTCGATCTCGCGGTCCTACATGCCGGATTACTGGTGGACGGCGATGGCTCCGGGGATGGCGATGTTCATCGCCGTGTTCGGCTTCAACCTGCTGGGCGACGGGCTGCGCGACGTCCTGGATCCGAAGGCGAGGCGCTGATGTCGCCGCTTCTCTCCATCCGCGGCCTGCACCTGAACATGGCGAGCTACGAGGGCGTCGCGCATGTCCTGAACGGGATCGAGCTGACCGTGAACCGGGGTGAGATCTGGGGTCTCGTGGGCGAAAGCGGCTGCGGCAAGTCGCTGACGGGACTTTCGATATCCCGGCTGACGGCGACGCCGCCCGCGCAATACGGTGCGGGGACGATCGAGCTTGACGGGCTGGACCTGTTCTCGCTGTCACCCGAAGACATGCACAAGCTGCGCGGCAAGCGCATCGGCATGATATTCCAGGACCCGACCACGAACCTCAATCCCGCATTCAGGATCGGAGAGCAGCTGGTCGATGTCGCGCTCGCGGCCGCGCGCCACGACGCATCCCTTCTGGACTGCCCAGCGACCGCCGGGCGTCGCGCGCGCAGGCAGGCGGCCCGCAGGCTTGCAGGGCAGATGCTCGAGCGTGTCGGCATTCCGAACGCGCAAGACCGCCTGGACAGCTACCCGCATGAGTTCTCGGGCGGGATGCGCCAGCGGGTGCTGATCGCCATGGCGCTGATCGGCAGACCCGACCTGCTGATCGCGGACGAGCCGACGACGGCGCTGGACGTGTCGGTGCAGGCGCAGATACTCAGGCTGATCAAGGAGAATGTCGCGGAATACGACATGGGCGTGGTGCTGATCACCCACAACCTCGGCGTCGTTGCCCAGACCTGCAGCCATGTCGCGGTCATGTATGCGGGAAACATCGTCGAGAGCGGGCCTGTCGCCTCGGTCATCTCGGCCCCGGCGCATCCCTATACCCGCGCGCTGCTGGCGGCGATTCCGACCAGAACCACGCCGCGCGGGATGCTGAAGGGTCTCGCGGGGACGGTGCCGAGCCTGATCGACCCGCCGCCGGGCTGCCGGTTCGCCACCCGCTGCGCCTTCGCGACGACCGATTGCACCCGCGCGGTGCCGCCCATGCAAGAGCGCGCCGGGGGCAGGGCGGTCGCCTGCATCCGTCTCGACGCGGTGGAGGAGGCGGCAGATGCCTGACCCTGTCCCGGTTCTCGAGATCGAGAACGTCACCAAGATCTACCCGGGCAGACGCGGCCTGTTCGGGCGTGGCAACGAGGTGCGCGCGCTCGATGACGTGACGCTTCGCATAAAGCGCGGGGAAAGCTTCGGGCTGGTCGGCGAAAGCGGATCCGGGAAGACCACGCTCACCCGCGCCATCCTGCAGCTCGAGGCCCCGACGCGGGGCGTGATCCGCTTTCAGGGCACGGACATGCGCAGCCTGTCGCCCGCCGAGCTGCGCCGCCTGCGCGCGCGGATACAGATCGTCTTCCAGGATCCCTACGCCTCGCTCAATCCCCGCATGACGGTCCATGCAATCGTGACCGAACCGATGATCATTCACCGCGAGACGCTTGGTCTTGACGCCCGGCAGCGGACCGAGCGTGCCGTCGAATTGCTGGGGCTGGTGGGCCTTGGCAGCCAGCACCTGCGCCGATACCCGCACGAGTTCAGTGGCGGCCAGCGCCAGCGCATCTGCATCGCGCGTGCGCTCGCTTCCGGCCCCGAGGTTCTGCTGCTGGACGAGCCTACCTCGGCGCTTGACGTTTCGGTGCAGGCCCAGGTGCTCAACCTTCTCTGCGATCTGCAGGACAAGCTCGGACTGACCTATTTCTTCATCAGCCACGATCTGGGCGTCGTGCGTTACCTGTGCGACCGGCTTGCGCTGATCCATCGGGGCAGGATCGTCGAGGAAGGCGACTGCGCGCAGATCTTCGATCATCCCGAAAACGACTATACACGCATGCTGCTTGCCGCGATGCCCGAGGTTTCCGAAAGGGACCGCATCTGAGGTCAGCGCGGGAATTATGGCGTCAGACTGACTGATAATCCGTCTTATGTAAAGAATGTCCCGTCACGGGTCACGTCCGGACTGCCTGCCTCGTGTGCAAAACCGCCTTTGCCCGAGCCGATCAGCGCAGCGATGCACGGCATGCGCCGTTCGGCTCGGAACTTGCCGGCCGCTCAGTGGTCGAACTTGGCGGCGGTCGCTGCCATCGCGTGCAGAACCTCGGGTTTCGGTGCGGGCGACGCGGGATAGGACTTCCTGCTGTGCGAAAGCTCGAGGCCCAGAACCGTCTCGGCCAGCTTGTAGGTCAGCGGACCGGGGTTGACGACCGGCACCGGCAGCCGTTTCGCGAGATACGAATGGGCCTGGTGCATGGTCGTGGAGCCAAGCAGAATGACGTCCGCGCCGTCCTCGTCGATGCAGCGCCGTGCCAGCGTCTCGAGCGCGGGAAAGACCTCCTCTTCCTTCCCGCCCAGAAGCGCCTGGTTGTCCGCGGTCAGATCGAGACTGCGCAGGGATGCACAGGCGTGCCAGAGGCCGAGTTCGTTCAGGGTCTTCTCGTAGATATGCCGCCAGTGGGGCCAGATCGCGATGATCGAGAACCGTTTGCCCAGCATCAGCGCCGTCAGCATCGACATGCGGCCGGGCGCGATGACGGGGATCGAGAGTTCGGATCGCAGGGCGGCCATTCCGCTGTCGCTCATCGTGTCGATGCAGACCGCGTCGAAGCCGCGCTTCTCCGCGTCCAGCCCGGCCTCCAGAACGCCGATATCCGCAAGCGCCATGTCCGAGGCGCTGACGTAGTTGCGCGGGGCGACGCGCACCGACTCGAATTCAAAGGCGATGTCCGGGCCGAGTCTGACCGCCTCGAGTTGAGCGCGTCGGTGGTCCCGGTTTTCTTCCGACATCGGGAAGGGAACGATTACGAGGACCTTCTTCATGCGCGTCTCCTGTCGTGTCGCCGGTGCTTGCGGGCCCCTGTCGGATGGCTATTGTCGACAGTTGGCACGGAATTGAAAGGTGTGGACGTGGGATATCTGATGGAATTCGCCGAATTCGCGGCCTCCGCCAAGCCTGACCCCATGGTTCGCGCCAAGACCGCGCTGATCCTCGCCGACACCGTGGGCGCGATCGTCGGCGGGGCAGCTGAACCCGATGTGGCCGATTTGCGCAGGCGACTGTCGGACCGCTCGCACGGCGCATGTACGGTGATCGGGACGCGGGAACGCGCGGACGCGGCCACGGCAGCCTTGCTGAACGGCATCGCCGGCACCACGCTCGAGATGGATGAGGGCAACCAGTTCGCCAGGGGACATCCCGCGATCCACGTGATCCCGGCGGTCCTTGCCGATGCGGCGGGACATGATCCAGGCGGCGCCGCGCTGATCGATGCCATCGCGTTGGGCTACGAGGCCGCCGCGCGTGTCGGCATCGCCACCCGCCTGCGCGGGACGATGCATCCGCATGGAACCTGGGGCGCGGTCGGGGCGGCAGTGGCGGTGCTTCGCCTGCGGGGCGCCGATCCCGGGGCATTCGTCGAGGCGATGAACATGGCGGCGAGCCTCGGCTCGACCACCTCGCGCAGGACGATGCTGGAAGGCGGAACCGTGCGGAACGTCTTTGCCGGCGTATCGAACCAGATGGGCCTGCTGGCCGCCGATCTCGCGCAGACCGGCTTCAGCGGAGACAGCGACGGTCTGGGCCATGTATTCGGCAAGGTCGCGGGCGAAAGCTTCGATCGGGGCGCCATGACCCGTGCCCTGGGCGAAGACTGGGAGGTCATGCGCAACTATTTCAAGATGCACGCCTGCTGCCGCTTCAATCATGCGGCGCTCGACGCCCTGACCGCGATCCTGCGGGACCGCCCCGTCGCGGTGGAGGAGATCGCATCGGTATCCGTGGAGAGCTACGCCTTCGCGGCCGAACTCGACGATCCGGCTCCGCGCAACGTCCTGGCCGCCAAATTCTCGATTCCCTTCGCCATGGCCACCGCGATCGTCACCGGGTCGACGGGCGTCGAGTCCTTCACGGCCAGGCGTGTCTCGGACCCGGTGATCGCCGGGCTGGCAGCCCGCGTGCGGGTCGCGGAGGATCCGGCGATGTCCGCGATGCTGCCCGAAAGGCGTCCGGCTCGGGTGACGCTGCATCTGACTGGCGGCGCGAAGCTGACGTCCGAAACCGAAACCAACCGGGGCGACTGGGCCGATCCCTATGGCCCGGACGAGATCCGCAACAAGTACATGTCGCTCGCAACCCGCCTGTGGACGCCGGACCATGCCGGCGCCATGTGGGACGCGGTGCTGAACCTCCCGAATGCGGGATCGGCGCAATGCGTGATGGACGGGCTTGCCGGCTAGCGCTCAGGCCTTGCGCGCCCGCGCAGCATATAGCCGTCCCGCCATGAGCTCTTCTCCGCTCAGCATCTCGGCATCCCCGCCTTCGGACCGTCCAATTCCCGTCTCATGCTCGATGGTGAAACGGGCGGCAACCATCGACCGGACGTCCGACGCGGCGAATGGCGTGAAAGGCCCCTGGCTGGGGATCTGGCCCCTGGACTCGACGTCTTCCCAGTAGCGTCCATAGGCCGAGTCGCGGTTGCGGGCGCTGAGCACGAGATGGCCACCTGGCCGCAGGACGCGGGCGACCTCGTCCAGAAGCAGAAGCGGTTCCGCCGCATGTTCCAGCACCATGGGCATCACCACGAGGTCCATCGACGCGTCGCCATGTGGCAGATGGCCCCCGGGCATCAGATGAAAGTCGACGGCGGCGGGGTCGAGTCCCTCGCTTGCCAGACGCTCCTTCATGAAGAGCAGGTTGTGCGGGGAAAGGTCGTCCACATGGAGCCGCGCGTCCGGGTGCAGCCGGGACAGCAACCTGACCGTGGATGTGCCCGACCAGGGCATGATTTCGGCGACGGTGCGCGCGCCGTCCGGAAGGAGGGAATGCTCCGCCTCCTGCGAGGCACCATGGCGGCGGGACTGGTACACCCCTGCCGTGGGTGACTTGGACCAGACCGAATATCCCCGCGTGTCGGCAAGCTGGTCCCACGTCCAGGCGGTCGGGTCCCAGACGGCGAAGGGGTTGGTTTCGTTCGTGATCTCGAAATAGGGATACCGCTCTGCCGGTCTGGCCGGATAGATCGTGTGGGCGGGCCGCTCGAAGGATCCGAAGGAAAGCACCTCCTCGACGGGTCGCCGGGGCGCCTTGGGCAGCGGGTCGCGGACGCGTGCGCGACCGATGGCCAGCGCGCCCTGAAGCTCGAAGGTCCGCGGCAGGCCCAGCAGCGGATGCAGCTTTTCGTGGCTGCCGATGCCGGCATTCCAGATCGTGGCGAACCCGCGCAGCTGGGCCGAGACGATCATGTGATAGCAGGCCCCCGCCACGGATTGGACGATCGAGAAATTGCCGTGCGTCCATCCCTTCTGGAAGCACAGGTAGATCAGGGCCGAACAATCGGCGAAATGCGGATTCCCGCCCGCGATCTTCTCGCAGGTCTTCAGCATCTCGCGGTCGGTGATGACGATGAAATGCCAGTTCTGCTGGTTCTTGGATGACGGCGCCTCCATCCCGTCCCGCACGATCTCGGTCAGGGTCTCGCGGTCGATCTCGCTGCCGTCGAATTCACGACAGGAAGTGCGCAATGCCAGGGTGTCGAGCACCCGTCGGGCGAATTCGCTGGCATCTGCAGTCTGGTCGGTCATAAGGAGGCTCCGGAGCGAACATGATAGTTGACAACACACCCGACTGCCGCAAAACTGTCAACAGTTGACGGTTCTACATATTTTTCGATCCAAGCATGATTGGTCGGCGCAGGCTCTTCCGGCGCGGTCCATGCGCCCGTAGAATCCCCAGCCAAGAAACAAGGCCGCATTGACGGCTACAGCAGGGAGAACACCATGTTTGATACGTTCAAGGCAATAGCAGTCGTGACGACTGTCGCCGGAGCGGTGGCGTCCGCCGCCGACGCACAGACCACGCTGCGGTGGGGTCACTACCTGGGAGACTCGCCTTACGTTCAGGCGGAGAAGGACTTTGCGGCCGCTGTCGAAAGCCGTACCGAAGGCCGCGTGAAGATCGAGATCACCTATGCTGGCGGCCTCGGGGCCGGAAATGAGCTTCTGACCCTTGCGGGTCGCGGCGCTATCGACATGGCGTCGATCGTTCCGGGCTACTATGCCGACCAGTTGCTGTACTGGCGCGCCTACCAGATCCCGTTCGTCTTCAACTCGCCCCGCCAGGCCATCGAAGTCGCGACGGCGAGTGCCGAGAAATTCCCCGCCTTCGGCGAGGAATTGTCGAAGTTCGGAGTAAAGTACCTCTTCCACCAGCCGCTTGGTGCCTACTACCTGACTGGTCCGGCCGAAGGGTGCGATTCCGTGGAGGCCCTGAAGGGAAAGAAACTGCGTTCCTTCGGCGCCGACATTCCCAAGGCGATGGAAGCCATCGGGGCGGTTCCCGTGTCGGTCGGCGTGGGTGACGTCTACGAGGCGCTGCAGCGCGGCTCGCTTGACTATTCGTTCCTGAACCGCGGCAACGTCCTGGCGTACAAGCTGTATGAAGTCGGCAAGTATTCCTGCGGTCCCGTCATGAACATCGCCGGACACCTGATCGTCATTTCCGAACGCGCCTTCGACGGCCTTTCGCCGGAGGACCAGCAGATCATGCTCGAGGAATCGCAGAAGGCGGGCGAGGCCTACATCTCGAACATCGAGAAGCTGGAAGACGACGCCCAGGCCGAGATCGAAGCCGCCGGCGGCGTGGTGAAGGAATTCCCCGAGGCCGAGCTGGCCAAATGGAAGGAAATCGCACCCGACGGTCTTCAGGCATGGGTCGATGACATGGACAGCCGCGGAATGGGTGACAGCGCCAAGGAAATCGCAGATTTCTGGCGCGAGCAGACAGCGAACTGAGCTGACTTGAAAAAAACGGGCTCGGCGGGCTTGAAAAGGCCGGCCGGGCCTCGGCAAAAGATAAAGCATCCTTGGGGACAAATTCGTGGCGGGGATCGAGAAAATCGTCGAACGTCTGGCGCTTGCGATCCTGCTGATCGGCGGTTTCGCCATGCTCGTATCGATGTTCCTTGGCGTGACGGACATCGTCGGGACGCAGGTTCTGAATTCGCCCGTGCCGGGACCGAGGGAGCTCACGGAAAGCACGATGGTGCTGATCGTCTTCGGCGCCCTGACCTACGCACAGCTTCGGCGCGCGCACATACGGGTCGAACTTCTCTACCTCAAGACGGGGCCCCGCACGCGCGCCGCGATGGATGCCGTCGCGGATGTCTGCGCCCTGATCTTCTTCGGCCTGTTGCTCTGGCAGTCGGTTCTCGAGGCGCAATACTCGCTGCAGATCGGCGAGGCGACTGTAGGGCTGATCCGCTTCCCGCTCTGGCCGGCCCGCTTCATACTTTGCGCCGGGACGGCCCTGATGATCGCGAGACTGGTCATCGACCTCATCATCGATCTGCGGCGGATACACACGGGCGCACCGCTCGAAACGCTGTCGGCGGACCCGATGCTTCAGACCTACGAATAGCAGCAGGATTGAACCATGCTTGATGCCGGAACCGCGGGCCTTGTCGTCGGCCCGCTGCTTTTCGTCCTCCTCGCCGTCGGCGTGCATATCGGCATCGCCCTTGGCCTGACCGGCTTTCTCGGGATCCTGCTGGCGATCAATCCGCAGGCCGCCCTTGCGCAGCTCGCCACCGTGCCGTTCTCCACGACGAACTCCTTCAGCCTCGCGGTGATACCGCTCTTCATCCTGATGGGCGCGCTCGCGACGCAGGCAGGGCTGACAGGCGATCTTTACCGTGCGGCCTATCGCTGGATGGGCCGTCTGCCCGGCGGGCTCGCCATGGCGACGACGATGGCCTCGGCCGCTTTCGGCGCGGCTTCGGGCTCTACCATCGTGAACGCGGCCGTCTTCACCAAGATGGCGATGCCCGAGATGACCCGTTTCGGCTATGACAAGCGCCTGTCGGCGGGCTGCATCGCGGCGTCCGGCACGCTCGCCTCGCTGATCCCGCCATCCATCCTTATGATCGTCTATGCCGTGATCACCGAGCAGTCCGTGGCGCGGTTGCTCGTCGCGGGGCTTCTGCCGGGTCTTTTCAGCGCGCTGATGTTCATACTGGGCATCTTCGTGATCGCGAAGGTGCGCCCCGACCTCTGCCCCATGCCCGACGAAAGATTCACCCTGCGCGAAAAGGTCGTGGCGCTGAAGGGTGTCTGGGGCATCGCGTCGTTGTTCGTCGTCGTGATCGGTGGCATCTACATCGGTCTCTTCGTGCCGACCTATGCGGGCGCGGTCGGTGCCTTCGGCGCCTTCCTCATCGTGATCGCCAAGCGCAAGATGAACCTGAAGGTGCTGCTCGAGACCTTCAAGGACGCCGGTATCACCACCTCGACCATCTTCATCATCATCATCGGAGGCATCATATTCGCGCGCTTCCTGACCTACACCGGCCTTGTGCGCGACATTTCGGGATGGCTTCTGGCGCTCGAGCTCGCACCGATCTGGTACATGATCGCCTTCGCCGCGATCTATCTGATCCTCGGCATGCTGATCGAACCGATCGCCATCATGGTGATGACCCTGCCGATCATGTTCCCCATCATGACCGGCCTCGGCTACGATCCGATCTGGCTGGGCGTAATCTCGATCAAGCTGGCCGAAATCTCGATGATCACGCCGCCGGTGGGTCTCAACGTCTATGTGGTGCGAAGTTCGTCCCCCATCCCGCTCACGCTGGAGCAGGTTTTCGCCGGCGTGACGCCCTTCATCGTGATGGATGTCATAACCCTGGGGCTGCTGATCGCCTTCCCCGAATTCGTGCTCTGGCTGCCGTCGCTGATGGACTGAGACGGGCCTTCCCATCTTTTCGCTTGATCGAGGGGGGTGGAACTCTGCCTGTCAGGCGACCGTTTCGGGGTTTGCGCAGTCGAACACATCTAGAGGGAGTGCACAGGTTCCGGTCTCGGCAGAGACACGCCCGATCCGGAAACGCCAGCCGGATCGGGTCGGCTAAAAGCGGGCGTCAGTGATGCTCCAGCAACGGACCGAAGCCGGGCTTCTGGTCCGTGATCCCGGTGCGCCGCAGGGCGTCCCAGTAGATCGCCGTGTTGATCGCGATGACCGGTTTGCCAAGCTCCGCCTCGAACCCGGGGGCAAGCCGGGCCATCGAGAGGTTCGTGCCGACCTGCACCACCACGTCGACATCCTCCGGCGTACCGACTTCCCACACCGCGGCGCGCAGTTCGTCGGCGCCGACCTGCGCGATCGCGACCGGGCTGGGGCACTTGAGACCGCAGATATGCTGCACCTCGAACCCGGCCTCCTCGAAGAACCGGACGACGTTGCGGTCGCCGACAGGCTGGTAGGGCGTCACCACCCCGATCCGCCTGGCCCCGTAAAGCGACAGGGCGGCCTGGCAGGCATCCGACCCCATGGCGACGGGCAGGCCCGTGTGCGCCTCAAGCTCTGCCCGCAGCTTCACGCTGGCGCTGTAGCCGTCCCAGAAGGTTTCCGCCGAGATGCCAAGGACCAGCACGTCCGGTTCGCAGGACATCACGCTTTCCACCGCCTCCATCTGGACGCTGGCGATCAGACCGATCAGCCGCTCGAAGTCCTCGTCGCTGGCCAGAGGAATGTTAGGGATCCGGATCCGGGCGATGTGATTGGTCACGCCCTCGGGCCGCATGTCGTCGAACTCCGGCTGGACGGAGGTATTCGTGGAGGGGATCAGAACGCCGAACTTGGCGCGCCATCCCAAGGCGTCAGGCATCTCGGGTCCTTTCGAAATCTCAGTTCATCTGGCCGGGAAGCCAGGTGACCAGGGCGGGGAAAAGGCTCACCGCCAGGACGGCAACCAGCATCAGGGCGCAGAAGGGCGCGGACGCCAGTGCGATGCGGCCGGTGGTTTCGCCGGTCAGGCTGCGGATCACGAAGAGGTTGAAGCCGATTGGCGGGGTGATCTGGGCCATCTCGATGGTGATCACGAGGTAGATGCCGAACCACAGCGGGTCGAACCCCGCATTGATCACCAGCGGCAGGGTCACGGGAAGGGTCATCACGATCGTTGACAGCCCGTCCATGACGCAGCCGAGCAGCAGGTAGAAGAGCGTCAGCAGGACGAGGAACATCCACGGCTCCAGCTCCAGCGCCGCGATGGCGCTGGCGACATCGGAGGGGATCGCCAGCCGCGCCATCGCCTTGGACAGGAACAGCGCGCCGACGATGATGAGCCCGATCATCGAACAGGTCTTCACCGTGCCGAGGAGCGAACCCCACAGCATCTTCAAAGAGAACCCGCCGTCCCAGATCGCCAGCAGAAGCGCCCCCAGCACACCAACGGCGGCCGCTTCGGTGATGGAGGCATAGCCGCCGTACATCGACACGACGATCAGCAGGATCAGCAGCGTGATGGGCAGCAGTTTTCGCAGCGCGCGCCATTTCTCCTGCAGCGTGGTCGGCGGATCCTTCGGAACGATGTTCGACGAGAGGGACGAGCGGACACCGATCCACCCCATGAACAGCAGGCCAAGCAGAAGGCCGGGTACGATCCCCGCGATGAAGAGCTGCAGGATCGAGACGTCGGCCAGCACGCCATAGACGATCAGCGGGATCGACGGCGGGATGAGGAAACCGATGGTCCCTGCCCCGGCAAGCGACCCCATGGCGAGGCGCTTGTCGTATCCGCGCCGGTCAAGCTCGCGCAGGGTGATCCGCCCGACCGTCGTCGTCGTCGCGGCGGAGGATCCGGAAACGGCGGCGAAGAGCGTGCAGCCCAGCACGTTGACGTGCAGCAGCGCACCGGGAAGCCGACGGACAAAGGGGGCAAGGCCGCTGAACAAATTCTGCGAGATGCGGGTGTGAAAGAGGATTTCGCCCATCAGGACGAACATCGGGAGCGTGACCAGTTCCTGCGCGGTGCCGCTGCTCCAGATGTCGCCGGCGAGAAAGCTGTGCAGCTTGAGGTCGCGGAAGAGTTCCAGCGACAGCAGGCCCAGGGAAAGCAGCGAGATGCCGACCCAGATGCCACCCGCGAGCAGGACGGCAAGCCCGCCCACGATGAAAAAGAGCGGCAGGGTCATTCGCGGATTTCTCCTTCCACGGCGGGACGCTCAGGCTGCAGGCCGGCGATCAGTCTCAGGAAGCGCGCCAGCAGCGCGAGCCACAGCAGCGTGACCGAGATGGCGAGCATGAGTTGCGGATAGACCAGCGGGGTTTCGGAGCGGTACGTCGACAGCGACCCGACTTCGGCGCTGCGAATGGCGTAGCGGTACATCGCCCAGGCGGCGAAGCCGATGAAGCCCAGCCCCCAGACCGTCGCCATGAGGTCGAGCAGCCGCTGATGCCGATCCGTCGCGGCCGAGAACAGGACGTTCACCCGGATGTGCCCGCCGTCCTTCAGTGTCCAGCCCGATCCGGCAAACAGGATCGCGGCGAGCATGTAGCCCGAGTATTCGACGACCCAGGGCTGCGACCAGCCGAAGAGGCTGACCGAAAAGACCTCTACGATGAGCATCACGGCCATGCCCGCCGTCGCCAGCGCGGCGAGCGAAGCGCCGGCGTAGCAGAGCACGTCGATCGTCGTTACGACGGAGCGCAGAAGCGCCCCGCCCAGGCCGGGGACATGGCACGGCGCAGTCTCATCGCTTTCGCGCGACATGCTCACTCCCCGGTGACCTTGAGGAACTCCTCGAGGATCGGCCCGGCCGCCGGGGCGCGTTCGATGAACGCCGGACGCATGTCTTCCGTGGCGTCGCGCATCATCTGCAGAACCTCTTCCGAGGGTGCCTGAACCGTCATGCCGTGCGACTTCAGCTCTTCCATGCGCGTTGAATGCTCGCCCTCGCTGATCTCCCAGAAGGTCGGTTCCAGACGGGCGGCGACTTCCTCGATGGCGGTCTGCTGCTCAGGCGTCAGTTCGTTCCAGCTGTCGAGGTTCACGACCATGCCGTTCGAGGCCCAGAGGTGGTTGGTGTTGTAGACGTGCTTGAGGAACTCCCAGTACTGCTGCGCCGCCGCGGTGGTGCCCGAGGTCATCACCGCGTCCAGACGGCCGGTCGCCAGTGCGGGTACGATGTCGGGGTTGTTCAGCTGCGTCGCGGTCATGCCAAGCCGCGTCACCATCTCGGCTGTGTTGTTGTCCATCACGCGCATCCGCATGCCCTTCATGTCCTCGGGCGTGTCGATCGGTTCCTTGGTGAAGAAGTTCTGGCTCGGCCATGGCACGATATAGAGGATCTTCTGGTTGCGCTTCTCCAGCTCGGCTTCCCACAGCGGACGGACGAGGCCGTGCATCACGCGCACCTCCTCGTAGTTCTTGATGAGGAAGGGGATCGCCTCGATGCCCAGAAGCGGCACGTCGCCGGTGTTCTGGAAGAGGCCATACTCTGCCATCGGCACGGCGCCATCCTCGACGGCGCGCAGGCTTTCGTTCGCCCGGATGCCAAGCGAGCCGCCGGCGTGTACGGTCATCTTGACCTCGCCCTTGGTGGCCGCGGCGACCTCTTCGGCGAACTTGACCGCGTTCTTGGTGTGGAACTCGTTCGGCCCCCAGGGGATCGAGACGTCCCAGCTGGTTTCCGCAACTGCGGGCATGGACCACGCTGCAAGGCACGCTGCCGCAGCAGCGATCCGGAAGGAAATAGTCATTGATAGCTCCCTGACGATAGGGCCGGGTTTTCGATCCCGGCTTCGGTGTCGTGGCGTCAGGGTGACTCTCTTCCCGGGCGCTTGTCAATAATTCATACGGACAAATTTCTCAGTCGAGGCCTGGCCGTCCGAACCGCCCGCAAAAACGGCAGCCGCGACCTGCGACCGGTCAGCCGAGGCGCCCGCCCGTGCGGGTCATCCGAAGCTCGTAGGAAAAATGATCGACCGGGTGATAGTTCACCGAGGCGAGTAGAAGCGCTCCGTCCCCGTCCAGATAGCGCCGGACGACCCGCGCGGCCCAGGCGTCGGAATCCTGGTCCAGCACTGTGGCAGCCTGGGGCGGCAGGCGGACCACCTCGATCACCTGTTCGACCTCCGAGACCTCGATTCCGAAGCTCTGTTCCATCAGCGCGTAGATTGCGCCCTGATAGTCGGCCAGCTTCGCCCGGATGTCGGCGAAACGCATGTCGATGTAGACGAGGCTGAAGCAGATCGGCACGTCGGCGTCCCGCTCCAGCCGGAGCGCCTCGATGCAGAGCCAGTCGGCGTCATCGTCTATACCGGTCGCCGGATCCGGCCTGCCCTCGTGCACCTCGAGAAACCTGAGCCGCGTGTCGGAGGCATAGGCGAAGAGCTGATCGAGCGACTTCATCGCGTGGACGTAGTGGCTCCGCACCTCGGTCGACAGCACGCGTGATCCGGACCCCTGCCTGCGATGGATCAGCCCGGTTTCGGACAGGCGGCGCAACGCCTCGCGCGTGGTGTGGCGGCTGATCGAAAACTCTTCGGACAGTTGGCTCTCCGTGGGCAGATGTGATCCGACCGGGTAGAGACCCTCCTGGATGCGCTGTTTGAGGATATCGCTGACCGCAATGTACTGCGGCGTTGTCCGTCGAGCTTCCGTATCACTCACAGTCTGTCCTTCCTCGTCGAGTAGCCCCCCGGAACGCGGGGTCCGCGATGGCGCGCAGCCGGTCGGCGCGCGTCGCAAGCCCGGCGTCCCGCAGATCGGCGATGCCATGTTCCGTCACGACAATGTCTATATCAGACCGTGACGCACTGACGATGGTCCCCGACGCAAGGCGGGGAACGATGCGGCTCTGGCGGCCGTCGCGGGTGGTCGACGACAGCGCGATCACCGCGAGCCCGCCCGGAGAGGCGCGCGCTCCGCGCAGGAAGTCGGCGAGCCCGCCAAGCCCGCTGGTCTGAGCGCCGCCAAGCGATTCCGCATTCACCTGGCCCGTCAGGTCGACCTCGAACGCGGAGTTCACGGCGACAAAGCCAGGGATCGCGTCGAGGGTCCCGAGCGCATGGGTGTATCCGACCGGCTTGAGGGAGATCGCCTGCGCGTCCCGCAGCCGCTCATAGAACGAGGCATCCCCAAGCGCGACGCCGGTGGTAACCCCGCGCGAGAACACCTCCCGCGCTTCGATGACGGCGGGAGAGATCATGCCGGCGTGATAGCCGAGGTCCCTCCGCCGATCGCGGACAAGACGCCGGAGGATGGCGGTCTGCAACCGGCCAAGGCCAAGCTGGAGCGTCCCGCCCTCCGGGATCAGGCCAGCGATATGCCCGGCGATGGCATCGGAAACGGTGTCGGTCCCCGGATCGGGCAGCGTCGCAGGCGATGTGTTGCCGCCATCTGCCAGCACGGCGAAGCGCGACAGGGGAAGACGCGGCGCGCCGGAAAGGTCTGGCATGGCCTGCGAGACGACGCCGACCAGCATCGCCCCCGCGGCCTCTGCGGCCGGCAGGAAATCGGCGGACAGTCCCAGCCCGACCGTGCCATCCGGCGCAGGCGGCGGCACGGCGGCGTAAGCGATATCGATGATCCCGGGGCGTGCGATGCGCGACCAGAAATCGCTGTAATGCAGCGGCAGGTGATCGACCCGTCCAGTCGCACTCGATGCGGCAAGCGCGGCGGTCGTGAAGATGGTTTCGACGCGTGTGTTGCGGCCAAGCGCGCTGTAGTCGCGCGTGTTGACGCCCGGTACGAAGGCGCCCGTGAGGCACAGATCCTGCCAGAGGTCCGGGTCGGCGGCCACCGCGTCCAGCAGGGCGATCGGTTCGGACGGACCACCGGCGATTAGAACGCGACAGCCGCGCCGGGCCAGCCGGGCGGCGTCGGAAGGCGAAATCATATCGGAGGGAAGCGGGATCATGACGACCGCGCCGCCCCGATGTCGTCCCCCGGCAGAGAAGTCGGGGGACAGGCGTGGAGGCTCATTCGATCGTCAGGCCCGTGAGGTCGGAGAGGTTCTCGTTGAAGGCTGTCTTGCAGATGTCACCGCAGCGCGCGACCCAGCCGGGCAGGACTGTCTCGATCAGGGCCTGGCGGCGCATCTCGATGTCCTGCTCGCTCGGTTCGACGCGGGTCATCCCTGCGGGCTCGCCCAGGGGGCACGGACCGGTGGAGTTGCAGGCATAGCCCATCGAGTTCTCCTCGAAGTTCAGCGCCCACATCTTGTCGGACAGCGCGGTGATCTCGGTGGTCAGGAACTCCTGCACGGCAGGGTCGAGGCCATCCCACCAAGCAGCGTTGGCGACGGTCGCCCCCGCGCCGAAGTTGATCGGCAGCGTGTATATGTAATTCGCCGCCTCGTACCATTTGGCCGAGTAGCCGCCAAGAGAGCCCGTGATCGCGCAGTCGACCACGCCCTGTTCCAGCGCCTGCTGCACCTCACCGAAGGACACGTTGACTCCGGTGCCCCCGAAATGCTCGATGAACTCGATCTGGCTCGCGCCCGAGGTACGGACGCGACGGCCCTTCAGGTCTGAAAGACCCGTGATCTCGTCCCGGCAGTACAGGACCTGGTTCTGGTAGGACTGCAGGGAGATCAGGTGAAGCCCCATGTTGTCCCGCATGTAGGTTGCGAGCGTCGGCTTGAACGCTTCGGAGACCTTGCGGAACTCCTCCATCGTCGGCGAGAGGCCGGCAAGGTCGGTCGCATCGAGGAAGGGGTCCGCACCGGTGTGGTGACCCAGCTGGCCGGTGGTGATGTGCATCACGCCGTCCTTCACCATCCCGAACATGTCCCCACCCTTCAGCCCCATCTCGTTCATGGTGCGAAAATTCGCGGTGATGGCCCCGCCGCTGGCTGGTCCGATTTCCTGGGTCCAGAACGGTGCTTCCAGCGTCTGGCTCTGTGTCGTGATGCCGAGGTTCCCGATCACGTTGATCGTCGTCTCGGGCAGCGCCTGCGAAACCGCGGCCGTCGGCAGCGCCATCAGCAGGGCCAGTGTCTTGAGGTGTTTCATTCGGATCTCCCGTTGGTTCGTTGTCGTTTTTTCGGATCAGCCGCGGAGCAGGTCCGGCAACCACAGCGCCAGCCCAGGCACCGCGATCAGCAGGACCATGAGAACGATCATCATGACGAGAAACGGCAGCGCCCCGATCGAGACGTCCGAGAACGGGCCGTTGCCCCGGACGGACTGCACCACGAAGAGGTTCACGCCGATCGGCGGGGTGATCAGGGCCGCTTCGATCAGCACCATGAAGAGGACGCCGAACCAGATCGGGTCGTAGCCGAGGCTGGTCACGATCGGCACGACGATCGGCGTCGTGGCGATCATCAGCGAGAGTGTCTCCATGAAGCACCCCAGGAAGAGGTAGACGACGATGATGATCGCCATGACCATTATCGGCGGGATGTCGAGCCCGGTGACAAGCGACTTGATCTGTCCCGAGATGCCGATCGCCACCATGGCGAAGTTCAGCAGAATCGCGGTCAGCACGATCAGCATCACCATGCAGGTCGTCTTGGTCGTCCGCTCGAAGGCGACGGCCAGAAGCGACCAGGACAGGCGGCGCACCCAGGCGGCCAGCGCGAGCGAACCGATGACGCCAAGGGCCGCGGCTTCGGTCGGGGTTGCAAGGCCCAGGTAGATCGACCCGACCATGAGAAGGAAGATCAGCAGGGGCGGCAGCAGGGAGGGAAGCGAGCGCGCCCTTTCTCCCCAGGTGACGGGCGCCCCGCGCTGGCCGCCGAGGTCGGGACGCAACGAGCAGATCAGCAGGATGACGAGCGAAAAGAGCCCCGCGAGCAGCAGGCCGGGGATGAGGCCGGCAATGTAGAGGCGACCGATTGATACCTCGGCCAGCACTCCATACAGGATCATGTTGATCGACGGCGGGATCAGGATGCCCAGCGTCCCGCCAGCCGCGATGGAGCCGAGGAAGAGCCGGGGATGATAGCCGCCTTCCTTCAGCTGCGGCATGGCCACGGTCCCGATGGTTGCGGCAGAGGCGACCGAAGAACCGGACGTCGCGGAGAAGAGCGCGCAGGAGGTGATGTTGGTGTGCAGCAGCCCGCCGGGGATCCAGCGCACCCATTTGTCCAGCGCCGAGAACATGGCTTGCGCGATGCCGGAGCCCAGAAGGATTTCTCCGGTCAGGATGAACAGCGGCACCGCGACCAGCGTGAAGTTCGTCGACCCGCCCCAGAGCAGCTCTCCCATGGCGGGAAGGACGGGGAAGACCGAGAACAGCTGGTCGAGCGACAGCGTCACGATGCCGAGCACCGCCGCGACCGGCAGACCCAGCAGGAGCAGGCCGAACAGCAGGATGACGAGGACCGCGATCATGACGTGCGTTGCATCGCTGCGGCATCCGAGAGCGCGTCCGCCCCCTCGTCATGGGCAACGGCGATCCTGTCGGCCTCCTCGGTTCTCCCCTGGATCAGCAGCGTGGCATGGCGCCATGCGAGGATGAGCGCCGTGACGCCAAGGATGATGAACCCCGCCGCCCAGACCGATTGCGGCCAGGCGAGTGCGAGGTTCAGGTCCGACCCGGACCGTACGTCGCGCGCGGCATTCGACAGCATCAGACGGGTGGAAAACCAGCCGAGAAGACCTCCGAGCCAGGCAACCGACAGGAGCGCGGCGCAATCGAGCCACCGCCGGATCCCTTCGGGGACGTGGCGCTGCAGGACGTCGATCCGCACATTCGCCCCGCTGAGCAGCGCGTAGGGCAGCCCAAGGGCGACGGCCATGGCGAACAGGAGAGAGCCGAACTCGAACGAGTAGAAGGGCGCGATCCGGAACATGTTCCGCGCAAGCACATCGCCCGTCACCAGCAGCGCGGTAAGAAGAACCAGCATCCCCGCGATGCGGGCCAGCCAGCGCGTGACGAGCGTGAGGCGGGCTTGAATGAAGTCTGTGTCAGTCATCTGCGGCCCTTCATCTGCTGACCCGACTATAAGCGCCCGAAAATTGTCCGGTCAATTTATTTGTCCAGTCCAATTTCCCTAAAGAGCCCTTCTGCCCGGAAAAGCAGCCTCAGGAGAAACCGCATGAGGTTCAGCGGAGAAGTTCCAGCATCGCCTCACGGACCCGCGCGCCCGGCGCGTCGGCCGCCAGGGCATCGATGGCCTCTGACAGACGCGCAGCCTTGTCGGGGGACAGCCCGGCCCAGGCGGTCACGGCAACGAACTTTTTCCTTGCGCCGTCGCTGTCGATCGGGTTCTCGGGATCGCCCAGGGCATCCGGCACATGGGCGTCAAACACCGATCCGTCCGCCAGTCGCACGCGCGCGCGGGCGCCGAAGTGGGCAGGGTAGCGGGCGGTGATCTCGCTGTCTTCGGCCACCCGGACCCTCTGGCGCATCGTGGCGTAGCGCTGATCTGTCAGCCGCTCCCTTTCGAACGCAGCCAGTGTCGGCTCTCCGTCGGTCAGCACGACCGCCGCGGCGTGTTGCAGGCTGAATAGCGCCGCCATGGTGTCCTGTGGGTCCGGCCGGTCGCAGAAGACAAGCGCATCCCGGTAGCTTTCGACCTCGACCGTCGCGATCTGACGTCCTGCGATGCGGCCGCGAAGCTCCAGAAGGGCGTCGATGGAGGGGTGGATGTGCCGGCAGGCGGGCCAGGGCTTCGTGCTGACCGAATGCAGCAAGGCTTGCGCCTCGGGATCGGCCAGCACCTGCTCCGTCGCGCCGTCAGGGGCGAGCGCGGCGAAGAAGCCCTGCGGTCCGTCGAGGATTGCCTTGGGTGCCGCAATCCCGGCGGCGGCGGCGCGGGCGGCCATGACGCCCCGGCGGGCCGCTTCCGACACGTGCAGGTGTTTCGTCGCTCCTGGTTCGTTGCGGCACTGCCAGAGTCCTCCGGAAAGCGACATCGCATGACCCATGGCCCAGACAATGCGTTCGGGCGGCAGACCGAGCATGATCGACGCCGCTACCGCCGAGCCGATCCCGCCGCAGGTCGAGGTGTTGTGGAACCGCGCGTAATGCTGCGGACCCACGCTCCGGCCAAGGCGGATCATCGCCTCGTAGCCGCCGAGGATCGCATCAAGCAGGCGCGTGCCCGACGCCTCCCCTGCCAGGGAGAGCGCCGCAGGGATGATGACGGGGCCCGGATGCAGCAGCGCCGCCTTGTGGACATCGTCCATCTCGAGAAGGCTGCCGAAGGACCCGAAGAGACTGGCCACCGCCTCCGGATGGTCAGGGCCTGGCATCGCGGCGGCAAAGGCGGCGCCCTCCGCTGTCGCACGCCCCGCGGCGGCGCAGCCCGCCCAGTCGAGCACACGCCCCGCGGCGGCGGTCCGGTCTTCTGCGGTCCAGGCCCGCGTGACGATCGGGACAAGGGCCTCTGTCAGTGTCGCATTCATCAGCGATCACCTTCCGTGACCGGGGGGCGCAGTCGGTTCAGACGCCCGGCCATCGCCACGAGGCGGAGGTCGGCGAAGGGCAACCCGATCAGCTGCACGGAGGCGGGCAGCCCGTCTGCCCGGATCGGGAAGGCCACGGCGGGAAGCCCCGCCGCGTTGGCCAGCGCAGTGTAGTCCGCCTGGTTCTTCGGCACGACGGTTCCATGGGCGAACGCCCGTTGCGGAGCCGTCGGCAGCACCAGCGCATCCACTTCGGCAAGCGCAGCCAGCGCTGCCGGGCGCATGTCGAGCAGATGGCGATAGGCCGCCACCAGCCGTGCGGACGATGCATCGCGGCCGTATCTCAGCGCCGATCGGAAGGTCTCGGACAGACCGGGATCATCGGCTTCCAGTGGCGCGGCCAGCAGATGTGCGGCCTCTGCTTCCGAGATCAGCAAGCCCGCCCGGCGCATCCGGCCCGGCTCCCATCCCTGCACCTCGACCATCCGGATGTTCACACCGGCCGCGTGTGTGTCCGTAAGGAAAGCGTCGAAGGCCCTTGTCACCTCGGGTTCTTCCGAGGCCACGTCGCGCTGCGGCAGTCCCAGTGTCAGGGTGCCATCCTCCGGCAACGGCGACAGTTGCGCGCGCGCGTCCGAGGCAGGATCGGCGCGGTCGGCACCCGCCAGCAGGTCGAAGGCAAGCGCAAGGTCGCGGGCGCTCCGGGCGAGCGGCCCGACGGTGTCGAGCGTCCAGGCCAGATAGCTCATCCCGCTGCGCCCGATCGCGCCCATGGTCGGTTTCAGGCCCCAGAGCCCGCAATAGGCCGCCGGGATCCGCACCGACCCCATGGTGTCCGTACCAAGCGTCAGCGGCACGAAACCCGCGGCAATTGCCGCCGCGGAACCGCCCGAGGAGCCGCCGGGCGTCAGTCTCTCGTCCAGTGGGTTGAGGCAGCGACCCCACGCGGCATTGTCCGTCGTGGCGCCCAGGGCGCCCTCATGCATGTTGAGCTTGCCGAGGATCACCGCCCCCGCATCGCGCAGCCGCGCCGTCGCATGCGCGTCCTGCCCGGCGACGCGGTCGGCAAAGAGCGCGGTGCCATCCGTCGTCGGCAGGCCGGCCACCGCGATGTTGTCCTTGATCGCAACCGGAATGCCTTCCAGCGGGCGGGCAGCGCCCTCGGTCCAGCGGCGGTCCGACTCCTGCGCTGCGTCAAGGGCCGCATCGCGCGCCACATGGATGAACGAGCGGATCCGGCCATCGTCGGCATCGATCCGATCCAGGCAGTCGCGCACCACGGCGGAGGGAAGCGTCTCGCCGGACCGGTAGGCCGCCAGCAGGGCCGTCGCGTCGGCAAGAGCGGTCAAGCGCGCCGGTCCAGCAGGCGGATCGGCTTTTGCCGCTTCTCGATCTGGGTGATGTCGACCAGCGCGCCCAGGGGTTCGAGCTGCACCGAAATCTCCACGCCGAGCCGCGTCTTCAGAAGCTTTTCGTAGGCTTGCGTGCTGTTGCCGTGGCCCGAGCGCGCCTCGATCCTGACGGTCATGTCATCCTTGCCGTCGACGCGGTCGACGACGCAGATGTATTCGCTGGCGAGTTCCGGGAAGCTCTCGATCAGGATCGCGCCGATGCCGGTCGGATAGATGTTGATGCCCCGAAGCTTGACCATGTTGTCCGAGCGTCCGAGAAAACCGCTGATCCGGCGCAGTTGCAGGCCAAGGGGGGAGCTGTCGGTGCGGAAGGCCGTCACGTCATGGGTGTTGAAGCGGATGATCGGGAAAAGGTCGTCCTTGTAGAGGCAGGTCACGACCATGTCCCCTTCGTCCCCGTCCGGCACCGGCTGCCCCGTCTCGATATCCAGTACCTCGAGAAGCTGCATGTCCTCGTGCACGTAGAGGCCCGCCATGTCTTTGGCCTCTCCCGCGATGAGGCCGGTATCGCCGACGCCATACCAGTCGTAGACGGCGGCCCCGCCCCAGGCCTTCGACATGCTCTCCCGGCTTTCCGCCCCGAGGTGCCCGCTGATCATGCGGACGGGAATGTCGACGCCCGGCTCAAGCCCCGCCTCGCGGGCGACATCGGAGAGCCGCTTGATGTAATCGCCGAAGCCGACGATGACGGTCGCGCCGAACTCCTTCATGATGTTGACCTGCTGGATCGATCGCGTCTCGAGCCCGGTGCCCGCGGACATGAACTGCGCCCCGATCCAGTGCGAGACGGACTCCCGCACGTAATGGCCGCCGTTGACCATGCCGTGTCCGTAGACCGAATGGACGATGTCATCGGCGGTCATCCCCTGCAACGCATAGGTCCGGGCAAGCATGAGGTTCTGCAACTCCCGGCTTTTCGGGCCGTAAAGCAGCGGCTGCGGGCGGCCCGTCGTGCCGGAGGTGGTCTGGAAGATCAGCGGCGGGCGCCGGTCTGCGTCGTAGGCCTCGCGCCCCGAGAAATCGCCGAGCGGGGGATGCGCCTCCACCGACGCCATGAGGTCGGACTTGGAGTAGGTGGGCAGCTTCGCGATATCCTCGATCGAGCGGATGTCGCCCGGTTCCAGGCCCTTCGCGGCCCAGAGCCGCCGGTAGAACGGGACCTTCCAGGCAAAGGCCATGAGCCGCAGGAAGCGGGTGTTCTGAAGCGACCTCAGTTCGTCGCGCGACAGCCGTGCGAAGCGCGCCTCGAAGTCACCAGGCCGTCCGTATTCCGCGATCATGGCGGGATAGTCCATCGCATCGAAATAGTTGGGTCGGCTCATCGGTGTCTCCTTCGGACGGATCGTCTGGGGCGCTCTCTCACCCGCGCTCGAGCAGGTCGGCGTTGTGCTGGCCGGGCTCGGCCAGGGTCAGGTCGGGTTGCCCCGGTTCGTTCCGGAACTTCAGCGGCGTGCCGAGGCTCCGGCTGCCGTCGGGCCCGGTGAGGATCATCCCCCGGTCCGCAAGCTGCGGGTGGGCCAGCGCTTCCTTGAGGTCGAGCACAGGCGCAAAACACAGGTCCTTCCCCCGCGCCCAGTTGTCCCATTCGTCGCGGGTCCTGGTCATGAAGATCCGGGCCAGGGCGTCCTTCACAGGCTGCTGGCCCGGCCCGTTCGGACCAAGCGCTGCCGGGATCAGGTCGGGACGGTCTACGGCGTTGAGGAAATTCTCGACGAACTTGTGCTCGACCCCGCCGAGACAGACATGCCCGCCGTCCGCGGTGCGATAGATGGAGAAGAAGGCATATCCGCCAAACGAGCGTTCGTTCTTCACGTCCGGCGCCCGGCCTTCGGCAAAGACCGGACCAATGACATTCGGCAGCCAGGCGACGGTGGCATCCTGCATGGAGATGTCGATGTAGTCGCCCTGCCCTGTCCGTTCCCTCCGCAGCAGAGCCATGAGGATTCCGGCGAGTGCGGCCATGGAGCCCGTGATGTCGGCCACCGGCATGTGCGGGTTCGTCGGCTCGCCGTCCTGACCGAGGTTCAGGCTGACGACGCCCGAAAGCGCCTCGATCGCCAGGTCGTGGCCGGGCCGCAGCCGCTCGGGCCCGGTCTGTCCGAAGGCCGCGATGGAAGCGTAGACGATATCGGGCTTCACCGCGCGTATCGCGTCATAGCCGATGCCCAGACGGTCGACGACGCCGGGCCTGAAGGCTTCGACCACGACATCGGCCGAAGAGGCGAGACGCAGGAACGCCGCGTGGTCGTCGGGGTTCTTCAGATCCAGCATCACGGACTTCTTTCCGCGATGCGTGTTGCGGTACCAGGTGGTCCAGCCGTTTTCGACATAGCCCACCTTGCGGACGGGTTCACCCGACGGCGGCTCGATCTTGATGACCTCGGCCCCGTGGTCGGCCATGACCTGCGTCAGCCACGGGCCCGGCAGGAACATCGACAGGTCGAGGACGCGGTAGCCTTCCAGCTTCATGCGTGCCCTCCCCCGGCGGCGGCCCCGGCGGCGATCAGGCCGTCGATTGCGGCGTCATCCAGACCAACCTCCCGCAACACCGCGCGCGTGTCGCTGCCAAGCGACGGCGCCAGCCGCGCCGCGACCCGCTCTCCGTCCAGCCGGACGGGATTGGACAGCACACGCAGACTGTCGCGCGCCGGATGGCCGGCGAGCGTCTGCAGACCCTCCCCGGCGGCGAACAGCGGGTTGTCGAGCGCCTGTTTCAACGTCAGCACGGGCGCGACCGGGACAGTTCCGCCAAGCATCCCGATCCACTCCGCGGTCGGCCGGGTCGAGAGGCGCTCGTCCAGGATGACGCTCAGCGCCGCCCGGTTCTCGCGGCGGGCCGCCGGGGTCGCGAAAAGCGGATCGTCGACCAGCTCCGGGAGGCCGATCCCGGTGCAGAGCGCCCGCCAGAACTTCGGCAGCACACACATCAGGAAGATGTGACCGTCGGCGGTCGGGTACGTCTCGCAAGGAACGACCGAGGGGTGCGCGGACCGCGACTGGCGCACGGTCTCGACCCCTTCGTTCAGATACCAGGTCGCGGGATAGCTGAGCTGGTGCATCGCGACATCGTAGAGGGTCACGTCGACATCCCGGCCCCGCCCTGTCTTCAGGGCTCCGACCAGCGCGGCAGCGGTGGCGAAGGCCAGCGTCAGTCCGGTCATGTAGTCGACCATCGACAGGCCCATCCGGGCAGGCGGACCGTCGGGTTCGCCGGTCAGGTGCATGTATCCCGCCTCTGCCTGAAGCAGGTAGTCGTAGGCGGGCCAGGTCGCGCGCTCGCCGCTTCGACCGTAGCCCGACAGATGACTGCACACGACGCGCGGGTTGATGGCGGAGAGGCTGGAATAGTCGAGGCCAAGCCGCCCGGGCTGGTCGCCGCGCATGTTGTTCAACACCACGTCGGCGGTGGCCACCAGACGCTCGAACGCGGACCGGCCGTCAGGCGAACGGATGTCCAGCACGACCGATTTCTTGCCAAGGTTGAAGGTCTGGAAGAACTGGCTGTCATCGGGGCCGAGGTAGTGCGGCCCGGACTGGCGCGAACTGTCGCCGCCGGGACGTCCTTCAGCGGCGGGGGGTTCGATCTTGATGACCTCCGCCCCCATGTCCGAAAGGTACATGGAGGCAAACGGACCGGCGCCATACTGTTCCAGCGCGAGGATCCGGATGCCGGCCAGCGGACCGTCGGAGGCGGGTTTCACGCCGGGTTCCTCTCGATCAGCTGGCGGGCGATGATGATGCGCTGCATTTCGTTCGTGCCTTCGCCGATCGTCATCAGCGGGGCATCGCGGAAATACCGCTCGACATGCAGTTCCTTGGAATAGCCATGGCCGCCGTGGATGCGCATCGACTCGAGCGAATTGAACACCGCGGTTTCCGAGGCGAAATACTTCGCCATCCCCGCTTCCATGTCGCAGCGCTCGCCCTTGTCGTAGGCGCGTGCGGCATCGTAGGTCAACAGCCGGGACGCCTGCAGCCTGGTGGCCATCTCGCCCAGCTTCAGCTGGATCGCCTGGTGTTCCGCGATCGGCTTGCCGAAGGTCTTGCGGATCTGCGCATAGGCCACCGCATCGTTCAGCGCCGCCGCCGCCAGCCCGCACCCCCGCGCGGCCACGTTGATCCGGCCCAGCTCCAGACCGCCCAGTGCGGCCTGAAGACCCCTGCCCTCGACCCCGCCCAGAAGGTTCTCTGCCGGTATGCGGTAGCCGTCGAACGAAAGCTCCGCCGAGTCGATGCCCTTGTAGCCCAGCTTCTCGAGCTTCTTGGAGACGTTGAACCCCTCGCCCTTCTCGGCGATGAACATGGACATGCCGCGATGCCGGGGATCCGCCTGCGGGTCCGTCTTGACGAGAAGGGCAAAGCACTTCCCTTCGATCCCGTTCGTGATCCACGTTTTCGTGCCGGTGATGACGTAATCGTCGCCGTCCCTCACCGCCTTGGTCCGGATGGCCTGCAGGTCCGTGCCGGCGTCGGGCTCGGTCAGCGCAAGCCCGCCGCGCAGTTCCCCGGTGGCGAAGATCGGCAGGTATTTCTGCTTCTGCGCGTCTGTGCCGTTGCGGGCGACGCAGGCCGCCATGATGAGGTGAGAGTTCAGGATGCCCGAGAGCGACATCCAGACCGTGGCGATCTTCTCGATGATCATCGCGTAGGTGACGACCGACATGCCGAGGCCGCCGTATTCCTCGGGGATCGTTGCGCCGAAGAGGCCCAGTTCCTTCATCTGCTCGACCATCTCGACAGGATACTCGTCGGCATGGTCCAGGCGCAGCACATGGGGCTTCACGTCGCGCTCGAGCCACTTGTCGATGGCATCGAGCATCATCTGGTCGTCTTGGGAGACCGTGTCGAAATCCGCCATTGGATCCTCCTCAGTAGTTCGCGAGTGCTTCGATCTTGTGGCCCTGGCGGGCGACAAGGATGGTCCGGTCGAACTGGGCCACAAGCTTTCCGTCCTGGTTGAAACCGCGGGTCCGGACGGTCACGAGCCCCGCATCGGCGCGCGACTTGCTCTCCCGCTTGCCGAGCACCTCGCTTTCGGATGTCAGGGTGTCGCCCGCGAACACCGGGAAGGTCATCTTGATGTCGGTCCAGCCGAGGTTCGCGATGGCCTTCTGCGAGACATCCGTCACACTCTGCCCGACCATGATGGCGACGGTCAGCGGAGAGCAGATGATGCACTTGCCGAATTCGGAATGCTTGGCGTATTCCGCGTCGAAGTGCATCGGATGCGTGTTCATCGTGAGCAGCGTGAACCAGGTGTTGTCGGCTTCGCTGATCGTCCGGCCGGGACGGTGCTCGTAGATGTCGCCGACGACGAAGTCCTCGTAGTAGCGGCCGAACCGCTCGCGGTAGCGGTTTTCGCCGACCTTGAAGGCTTCATTGGACATGACTTTGATCCTTGTTCACAGCGCCTGTTCCAGGCGGACTTTGAGCGCGACGATGCGCTCCATGGCTCGGATGACCGGCCGCTCGACCAGTTTTCCATCGATGGTTGCAAGGCCGTTCGGGCTGGCGCGATAGGCTTCCATCACCCGTTCGGCGTGCGCGATTTCCTCGGGGGTCGGCGAGAAGGCGGTATGGACCGCCTCGAGCCCCGCGGGATGCAGCACGGCCTTGCCGGTGTAGCCAAGAGCGCGGGCCTGGCGGGCCTCGGTCGCGATCTGTTCGGTGTCGCGGAAGGCAAGACAGGGGACGTCCAGAAGGTCGACCCCTGCCGTCCGGGCGGCATGGGCCAGCCGGGACCGGGCGTAGAGCAGCGGCTCGTAGGCCAGCGCGACTCCAAGATCGGCGGCAAGGTCGGCGCCACCGAACATGGCAAAGGCGATCCGGTCCGAGGCGCGCAGGATCGAGGCTGCGTCCTCCAGACCCTCGACGGTCTCGATCAGGACGCCCAGGCGCAGCGCGGGGGCGGCCTCCTGCAGCAGGTCGTGGGCAAGACGAAGCTCTCCGGCATCGCGGACCTTGGGAAGGAACAGCACCCCTGCCTCGGGCGCGGTGGAAAGCACGGCGTCCATGTCCCGCAGCCCTTCCTGCGTGCGCAGGGCGTTGATGCGCAGCACCCGTTCGGTCCGGTCGCCGGCCCGTGCCCGGGAGAGGAAGGCAACCCCGGCTGCGCGGCCCGCCGACTTGTTCGCGGGCGCAACGGCATCCTCGAGGTCGAGGCACAGCATGTCGGGCCTGGCGGCCAGCGCCTTGGCGTGAACTTCCGTGCGGTCGGCGGGTGCGAAGAGAAGCGAGCGGCGCGGTGTCATGCGGCCTCGGGATTTGTCAGAAGCGGCAGCACCGCGATATCGGCCTGGTCCGTCAGCGTCGTGATGAAGTCGATCACGCGGTCGGCGGCGGCCTTGGGGATCGGCTTGGCGGAATGGGTCAGGCAGCGGCGGAACTTGGCGACATTCTCCTCCGGCGTCAGCGGGTACTCCGGCGCGCCATAGGCGAAGTCGAGGTCCTTACGATACACCGCCCCGTCCTTCAGCGTCACGGCAATCCGCTGCGGATAGAAGGCGTTTGCATCCTCGACGTCGTTCAGGACGACATCGACCTTCGCCGCCACTGCGTGGATCGCGGGATCGGAGAGCACGGTGCCGCGGAAATCCTCCACATCGACGCTGTCGCGTGTCAGAAGCGCACCGAGGACATAGCGGAGACACAGTTTGGCATAGTTCGGTTCGGGTCGCGCAATGTCGGGTCGCCCGACCTGGTTGAACACCACGGGCGGGACCTCGCAGCGGATCGAGGCGATGTCTTCGGCCGTGAAATCATGGGACGCACGCAGCTGCCGGATCGCATCGATCGCGCCATGCGTCAGCCGTCCGGAGGCGAAGGGCTTGTGCGACATCGCCTCGATCTGCCAGCTCCGGCCGAGTGTCGGCAGGAAACTGTCGACGTCGCAGCGGCCCATCTCGAACAGCTCGAAATAGCCGTGCTTGCCGGTCAGGAAGTCGCGCGGTCCGATGAAGCCTGCCTGCGCCAGGTCTGCCGAGACGATGGCTGCACGGGCGTTGAAGCCGACCTGCAGCCCCAGAAGCGGGACACCTTCGACATGCGGCTGCATCGTGCCGGAGGTCTGGCCGTACTGGATTCCCATGGCGTTCAGCGTCGTCTCCGCGTCGAAGCCTCCGAGGTTGGCGATGGCTGCGAGCGCGCCGAAACCGCCAGCCGCGGCAGGCCGGAAGAACCGGATCGGCGCCTCTGTGACGATGCCGAGCATGGTGGAAACGTCGACCCCCACGGCCAGCGCGGCGATCAGCTTCCGCCCGTCGTAGATGCGGCCCTGCCCTTTCTCGCGCTCGACCCAGGCCATGAGCGCCGAGAGGATCGTCGCCATCGGGTGCAGAACTGCGCCCTCATGCACGCAGTCATATTCAAGACAGTGGATCTGGTAGGCATTTACCATCGCCGCGGACTGGGCAGAGATCTTGCCCGGCTCGGTGAAAACGCTGGCTTCGGGCTGGTTGCCCCAGGCCTGCGCAAGAGCCCGGAGCGCGTCGATATTGGCGCCGCAGGAGCCCGCGATCCCCACCCCGATCGTGTCAAGCAGGAAGGTGCGGACCTTTTCGACCGCTGTCGCGGGCAGGTCCTCGTAGCGGGTGCTTGTCACATGCGCGACAACGCGCTCTTCGACCGCGCCCATCAGGCCGCCCGGTCCGCAGGCACCGCCGCCGCGAAGGCCCTGGCGATGTCGAGCCGGGGCGCACACCAGACGTCCTGGTGGCTTTGCACATGCGCGATGAACTTCTCCAGCGCCCCGATGCGACCCGGCCGGCCGATGATCCTGAGATGCAGGCCAAGCGACATCATCCGCGGCGCATTCGCCCCTTCGGCATAGAGCCTGTCGAAGGTGTCGACCGCGTATTCCAGCCATTGCGATGGCAAGTAGCCGGGGGCAAGCCAGAACTTCATGTCGTTGGTATCGAGGGCATAGGGCATGATGACCATCGGCTTCACGCCCTCGCCGGTCTCGACGTGGTCCCAGAACGGCACGTCATCCGAGTAATCGTCCATCTGGTAGAAGAACCCCTCTTCGGCCAGAAGCCGGCGGGTGTTCTCGGTCAGAAGATAGCGGGAGAGCCAGCCGTAGGGCCGCATTCCCGTCGTGCTTTCGAAGCTTTCGACGGCCTTGCGAATGAACTCCCGCTCGCGGTCTTCCTTGAAGCTGAACTGATGGATCCAGCGGTACCCGTGGGAGCAGACTTCGTGGCCGCCGTCGACCAGCATCTTCGCGACCGCTGGTGCGTTTTCCAGCGCCATCGCCGCCGCCGTTACCGTGGTGCGGATCCCGGCATTGGCAAAAGCGCCGAACACCCGGTCCGCGCCCGCCTTTATCCCGTACTGATAGTTGCTTTCGTTGCCGTGGTTCCGGATCGGGGCCTTCAGCGAAACACCGAGCTCGTCGACCGGCTCCGGACCCTTGTCGCCGCGCGCGATCGACATCTCGGAGCCTTCCTCGATGTTGATGACGAAGGACATCGCCAGGCGCTTGCCCTCTGGCCAGGTGAAATCTTGCATGGTGTCGGCCTTTCCGGTCCCGCCGGACCGAAAAGGCAGCCGGCCGGGTGTCTAGATTTGTTCGGACAAATCTACGGGTGCCAGCAACCCTGTCAATCCCCAACCAAGCCGCGCGGTCGAATTTTCGCTTGCCCCGCCCGGTGTTGACATCCCGCGCAGAGGGTGAATGTGTCCGGACAAGGGGCGCTCAAGGCCCGAAGAAGGGAGTATCCAATGTCCACGACATCCTTTGCGGACGGTCGCGTCCTTCTGCATGGCGGCGAAATCTCCCGGATCGAACTGAACGCGCCCGAGCGGCGCAACGCGATGTCACGCGCGATGTGGGCGGCGATGGCCGAGATCTGCGATGTGCTTGACGGCGACGACTCGGTTCGTGTCGTGCTGCTGACCGCGGCCTCGAAAGCAGGTAAACCCGCCTTCTGTGCCGGTGCCGACATCTCCGAATTCGAGGAGGTCTACGCAACACCGCAGAGCACGAAGGCTTACAATCGCCTTGTCAGGGACGCCCAGAGTCGCCTTCGCTCGCTCGCTCGACCGCTGCTGGCCCGGATCTCCGGCGCCTGTGTCGGCGGTGGCTGCGGGCTGGCGCTGGCGGCGGATCTCAGGTTCGCGGATCACTCTGTGCGCATGGGGATCACGCCCACCAGGCTTGGACTTGCCTATTCGCCAGAGGATACGTTGCAGCTGATCGAGAAGGTCGGGCCGACAGTGGCGAAGGACCTGCTCTTTTCCGCCCGGCTGGTGGAGGCCGAGGAAGCGCGCGCGATCGGCCTGATCGACAGGCTCGTGGCGCCGGATGCGCTTGAAGACGCCGTGATGGACTACGCACGGCAACTCGCCGGTCTCTCCGCGCAGTCGATCCGCGCCGCCAAGACGATCGTCAACGGCCTGACCGCCGCGGCGCCCGTCGACCTTTCCCCGCTGCGCTCCGTCTTCGAGGCTTCCTTCGACAGCGAGGATTTTCGCGAAGGGCGGCAGGCCTTCCTGGAACGGCGCCCTCCGAGGTTCCGCTGACCGCCCTGCCCGGAAGAGGCTCGGCGCCTTTCGGTCAGGCCGCCTCGACCAGCGCAGCTGCCGCATCCCGGCCGGCGACCATACCCAGCGTCACCGCCATGCACAGCCCGGCGGCCGGCAGGTAGCCGTCGCAACCGGTTCCGGCGATGCCCTGCGCGGTGCCGCCGCAGGCGTAGAGGTTCGGCAGCGGCGCGCCCGACTCCCGAACCACCCGCGCGTTTCCGTCGATCTTCAGGCCCCCCTGGGTGTGGAACAGCGCCCCCGTGGTCTTCACCGCGGTCAGCGGTCCGGAAAGCGCGCCGACCCCGGTGAAATCGCGACCGAACGGGCACGCGATCTCGCCCTTCGCCATGCGGCGGTTGTCGTCGAGCGTCCTGAGCAGGGCGTCCTTGGGAACGTCGATCAGCTCTCCCAGCGCCTCGGGCGTGTCGGCGCGGCGGAAGGCACCCATCCTGTCGAGCTCGATGTATTCCGGCATGTCGGCCACGATGTCGCGGCGGGCGTCGTCGAAGATGAACCAGCCGATCCCGCCGGGCTGGGCGAGGACATTGAGCGACTGGGCCGAGATGTCCTTGACCTCGTTCGAGAACCGCTCTCCGTTGATGTTGACCGCAATGCCGCCGCCCATGACGGCATCATAGTTCAGGATCACGCCGTAGGGATCGGCCAGTGCCCCGTACCCCTGGAAGGCGTCCATGCTGCCAAGCGCGGCGCCCAGGTCCTTGCCCCACTGGATTCCCTCGCCCTTGTTCCCCTCATGCCCGAAGTATCTGTACGCGGGCGAGCGGCCGAAATCCGGGATATACTCGCGCACCATCTCCTCGTTCGCGCCGAACCCGCAGGTGGCGAGGATGACGGCCCCGGCCCCCACGGTTTCGCTGCCGCCGTCGCGGCGCATGAAGGTGACGCCAGTGACCCGGTCGTCCGCGTCGGCGTGAAGGGTCGTAACATGCGCGCCGGGCAGCAGCGTGACGCCTGCCGCTTCGGCCGCGCGCATGAGCGCCCCGAGAAGCTGTTCACCGGACATCGCCGGCACGCCGTGGATCCGGTTGACGGAATGCCCGAAGAACCCGCCCCAGGTCAGGTTCACCCGGAAGGGAATGTCGTGCTTGTCGACCAGCCAGTCGATGGCCGGGCCGGACTGGTTGGCGATGACCATCGTAAGATCCGGATCGGCGGTGCCGCGGGTGCGCGCCATGGTGTCCCTGTAAAATGCCTCCGGACTGTCTTCGATCCCGGCCTCCCGCTGGAGGCGGGTGTTGACGGCACAGACATTCCCCTGGGACATGCTGGTACTGCCGCGCGGGGTCTCGTCCCGTTCGAGCAGCAGCACCTCGGCCCCCGCATCTGCGGCAGCAAGCGCGGCCGTCAGGCCCGCGGCGCCGGCTCCGATGACGACGACGGGAAAGGTGGTCTCGAACTCGACAGGGTTGCGATCAATGGTGGTCATGGAAGCTCTCATTCAGTGGCGTGGGGACTTCCGGCTCAGTTCGCGAAGTGCGGAAGCCAGAGGAAGACGGAGGGGAAAAACAGGACCAGCAGCGTGACGGCCAGCTGGATCAGGGTGAAGGGCAGTACCTCTGCGACGATATCGCCGACGCGGAGGCCGGAGATGCCGCAGGCGACGAACAGCAGCGTCCCGACCGGTGGCGTCAGCATTCCGACGATCAGTGTCAGGATGAAGACAAGCGCGAAATGCACCGGGTCGACCCCGTAGACCGCCGCGATCGGAGAGAAGATCGGAACCAGCATGACGTAGGCCGCCGTCGATTCCATGAACATGCCGACGAGGACGAGCATCACGAATACAAGGATGAGGAAGGTCTGCGGGTCATCGGTCAGCGACTGGATCAGCCCGCTCAGCTGATTGGGCATCTGGTCGATGGAAAAGATGAAGGTCACCGTCGAGGCAGCCGCGATGATGATCGCGACGACGCCCGTCGTCATGCCCGCGTTCAGCATGGCGGCGGGGAAATCTGACAGCTTCAGTTCCCGCGTGTAGAAAAGCCCGATGAGGGACGCCATGACAACGGCGATCGCGCCGCCTTCGGTCGCTGTGAACACGCCGCCTACGATGCCGCCGATCACGACGATCGGCACCAGCAGCACCGGAAGCGCCCGGCCGCATTCGCGCCGGATCGACGCCCAGCGGATCGGATCTCCGGAAAGCGGATATCCACGCCTCCACGACACCAGCGACACGTAGGCCGACATCGAGAGCGCGATCAGGATCGCGGGCAGCACGCCGCCGAGGAACAGCTCGGGGATCGAAACGCCCGGTCCCGCGATGGAGGCATAGACGATCATCGCGGTGCTCGGCGGCAGGATCGGGCCGAGGTTGCCGCAAGCGGCGATCAGGGCCGCGCCAAAGGGTCTGCTGTAGGTCTGCGACAGTGGCTTCATCAGCGCCGAGCCAAGCGCCGCCGCATCCGCCACCGCGGTGCCGGAGACGGAGGCGAGCCCGAGGCCCGACGCGATGGTGACATGCCCCACTCCGCCGTGGACGCGCCCGACCAGCGTGTTCGCCGCGCGAATGGCCAGGGTGACGATCCCGCCCTTCACCATGAGCTCACCCGCGAGCATGAAGAAAGGAATGGCCAGCAGCGGGAAGGAGTTGATGGCGAACATCATCTTGGACGCCAGAATTTCGATCGGCAGGCTGGCCAGCTGGAAGCCTGTCAATCCCGCGATCCCGAAGGCGAAGGCCAGGGGAATCCCGAGGATGCAGGCGAAGAAGAAGATGATCGCGACAAGAAGGCTCATTGGGTCACTCGAATTCGACGGCGCGCACGGTCCGTTCTCCGCGGATGAACTCCGCAATGAGGTGAAGGATCGAATGGGCCGCCCCAAGGGCGATCGGGACGAAGAACCACGACACCGCGAGCGGCATCGTCAGCATCGCCTCGCCGCTGCGGTCGCGGATGCTGATGATGGCGCTGACCAGCAGGAAGCCCATGAAGACGCCGATCAGCATCAGGCTGGCGCGATAGGCGACTTTCCTGACCCGGGGCCGAAGCCGGGTTTCCAGGCCTGTGATCGCCACATGCATGCCGCGCCCGATGGCCAGGGGCATGACGAGGAAAGCGACCCAGATGAAGCTCAGCCGGCTGAGTTCGTTCACCACCATGATGGAGTGCCGCAGCCCGTAGCGGGCCACGACATCGGCAGTCACTGACACGACGATGATGCAGATGCAGATCGCGACGAGGGCCTGAAACAGCCTGTCGATTGCGGCCAGTGCGACAGCCATCGGTTACTTGGCCGCGTCGACAGCCGCGACGAAGGCGTCGACCTTGTCCTGGCCAAGTGTCTCCCCGATCAGTGCGTAGACGGGCCTGGTCGCGGTCTGGAACGCGGCGCGCTGCTCATCTGTCAGCTCGGTGACCTCCATGCCGCTGGCCTTCAGGTCCTCGAGGTTCTTCTGGTCCTCTTCTGCGGCCAGCTTGCGCTGCTCGAGCGTCGCCAGTCGGCCGGCCTCGCGGATGGCCGCCTGATCCTCGGCAGAAAGGCCGTCCATCATCTTCTTCGAGACGGCGAAGACGAGGATATCGAAGAAATGCCCGCTGTCGGTCAGGTATTTCTGGTTCGCCTTGTAAAGCTGGAAGGTGTTGATAACGGAATAGGGGTTCTCCTGACCGTCGATGACCCCCTGGCGCAGCGCCGCGAAGGTCTCGCTCCAGTCGATCGCGATCGGGCTGACACCCATCTGCTCGAAAGTGGCAATGTGAACGGGGTTCTTCTGCAGTCGGATCTTCAGACCGGCGAGGTCCTCGGGCTTCTCGATCTTTCGGACGGAGTTGGTGAGATTGCGGAACCCCAGTTCCATGAATCCGAGGACCTCAAGGCCCTTTGTCTCGAACTGCGCCTTCAGATCCTCGCCGAAAGGACCGTCGAGCACGGCGAAGGCCTGCTCCCGGTTCGCGAAGACGAAAGGCAGGTTGGTCACGCCGAGGTCGGGCACCTGCGCGTTGAAGAAGGCGGAGGATACATAGACCCCGAAGTTGATCCCGCTCTGCGCCTGGTTGATCATCTCCGCCGCCTGCCCGAGTTCGGAATTGGCGAAGACGCTGACGGTGTGGTCGGTGTTTGCCTGCACATGCTCGGTGAAGACGCCCTTGAGCGCGCGGGTGCTGGAATGCGGATCGCCGAAGCCGGAGGCAAGTCTGAGGTCGGTGGCCGAGGCGGAAAAGCCGGTGGCGGCGGCGATCAGCGTTGCCGCGACGAAAGTGGGCAGGGTCATCCTGGTCATGATGTTTTCTCCTGTTGGATCATGGGAGCGATGGACAGGTTCGCTGCCTCTGTTTTTCGATCCAGCCGTCCGGTTGAGTTCGACGGGATCCATGGTTTTTCCGGCGCGCAATTTGCGGCTGCGATCACTTTGCGCCTCTCTTGCACGGGGCGACGAGCATCGGCACGACGGAGGCCGCGTCTTCCAGCGTCTCGAAGCGGTCGACGATGGCGATCAGCTCCTCTCCGACAGATGTTTCCAGTCCGGCAGCCCGGTTCCAGCATCGCCGGAACTTGTCGAGGTGTTCGTCGCGTGACATCGGATTGTCGTAGTGGCCGTAAACCGCCTCGACATGCACCTCGTGGGTGTCGCCGGATTTCAGCGTGACCCGGACGGTCTGGGGCGCGAGGGCGCTGTTGCTGGGCGTGTCGTTCTGTTCAACGGTGACGCGGTTCGCGATGGCATGCGTCCTCGGGTCGGTCAGCCGGTCGCCGAGGAACTCTTCCACATCCACCTGTCCGTGGACGAGGTACGTCGCCGCCACGAAAGGCAGGCAGAGCTTGGCGTAGTTCGGCGTGGGATCGGGAATGTTGGGCCGCCCGACAAGACGGTTGACCAGTCGTGGCGCGATGCAGGTTATGCTCTCGACGTCCTCGCCAGAGAACCCATACTTCGCCTGAAGCCGCGCGAGGCCGTCGACCACGCCGTGAGTCAGCCGGCCAGAGGGGAACGGCTTGTGAGAGATCCGCTCGATCTGGTAGGCTTCCTCGAGCTCGCTTCGGCCCCGTGCGATGTCGACCCCCTCGCCCTCGTAAAGACGGAAGAACCCGTATTGCCCGGTCAGCACATCCGCCGGGCCGAGAATGCCTTCGGCCGCGAAGTCGCGCGCGGCGATGGCAGCGCGGGAGTTGAAGCCGACCTGCATCCCCAGAAGCGGAGAGCCTTCCACATGCGGCTGCAACGTCCCGGAGCTCTGGCCGTACTGGTTGCCGAGTGTCCGGATCGCCGTGTCCCGGTCAAAACCGGACAGGCGTGCAAGAGCCGCGGCCGCCCCCATTCCCCCTGCCGTGGCAGGCCGGAAGAACTGGATCGGCCCGGTCGAGGATTTGCCGAGGAAGACCGACACGTCGATCCCCATGATCAGCGCGGCGAGGAAATCGCGCCCCGAAACCGGCGCGTTGCGTTCGCAATAGGCCATGAGGGACGAGAGGATCGTGGCGAAGGGATGCAGCACCGCCTCCTCGCACACGCAGTCGAATTCAAGGCTGTGGATCTGGTAGGCGTTGACGAAGGCTGCCGCGGGGGCGGGCAGCCGCTCTCCGGTTACCCAGACGGTCGCCTCATCCCCGGCACCCCAGCCGGAGGCGACCTTGATGATGCTGTCCATCCGGAAGCCGTTGCAGCCCGCCACACCGACCCCGAATGTATCGAGCAGGAAGGTTTTCGCCTTCTCGATGGCCCCGGCGGGAATGGCCTCGTAGGGGGTGCCGATCACGCGATCGATCAACCATGGCAGCGGGTTTTCAAGACTGTCCACAAGGCGTTCCGTTTTTCTGGCCTGCTCGGATCGAGCCGGCGATACGGGTCCGCTCCGCCAGCCAAGGCACCACCTGAGCGGCAAGCGAAACGGTCATCTTGAATTCGTATTCAAGTGTATCGCTGCCCGGGCGTCAACATTTATCTGGACAAATTTTCTTGCAGGTGGGCGTCTGGTCGATCTGCCGCAATTCGCACGCCAGAATATCGGCAGAGAGCTTGCATGGGCTGCGCACCCGCACGATGATTTTCCGGGCCGATCCCGTCCAACTGTGACCCGAATTTGGTCCATACAAATTGCCACGCCTCTTTCGAGTCGTTACGGAGATCTGGCGCACCGTGCCCGGGTCCGGGCGAGGATCGCGCCGGCCGTGTCACCAGAGGGAGAAGATGATGCAATCGTTCGTTTTCAACACCACCAAATCCATCGTCTTCCGGCCCGGTGCGTCGGCAGAGCTCGCGCAGGTCGCGGGCAAGCTCCTCGGCGACCGGATCCTCTTCGTGACCGACCCCGGGCTGCGCAAGCTCGGGCTCTGCGACAAGGGCCTCGCTTCGCTCGAGGCCGCGGGTCATGAGGTGACGGTCTTCGACCAGGTCGAAGCCGACCCTTCGCGGGCGACCCTCGAGGCCGCGGTGGAGGCCGGGAGGGAATGCACCGGCGTCGTCGGATTCGGGGGCGGCTCCTCGCTCGACGTGGCCAAGGTCGCCGCGCTCCTCCTCGGCTCCGGAGAGGATCTGGACGAGGCCTGGGGTGTGGGCCAGGCCAAGGGGCCCCGCCTGCCGCTGGTGCTGGTGCCGACGACCGCCGGCACCGGGTCAGAGGTCACGCCGGTGTCGATCATCACCGTCGGTGCAGAGGAAAAGCGCGGCGTCTCCTCTTCCGTGATCCTGCCGGACATCGCCGTGCTGGACGCTGACCTGACGCTTGGCCTGCCCGCGCAGATCACGGCAGCGACCGGCGTCGACGCGATGGTCCATGCGATCGAGGCTTATGCCTCCTCCAACGCAAACAACAACCCGCTCAGCCGGATGCTGGCGCGGGAGGCGCTGCGGCTGCTGGGTGCGAACATCCGGACCGTCGTGGCCGACCCCGGCAACGTCGATGCGCGCGGCCAGATGCTGCTGGGCTCGATGCTTGCCGGTCAGGCCTTCGCGAACTCCCCGGTCGCCGCGGTGCATGCGCTGGCCTACCCGATCGGCGGTACTTTCCACATCCCCCACGGCCTCTCGAACGCGCTGGTCCTGCCGCATGTCCTGCGTTTCAACGCGCCCGACGCCTACGCCCTTTACGCCGAAATCGCGGCTGATGCCTTCCCCGCACTGGCCGAGGTCGAAGGCGCACAGGCGCGCTGCGCGGCGTTCGTTGATGCGCTGGCCGACCTCGCGGTCGAGCTCGAGATGCCGACGCGCCTGCGCGATGTGTCGATCCCGGAAACCGCGCTGCCGAAAATGGCGTCGGACGCAATGCTGCAGCAGCGGCTTCTCGTCAACAACCCGCGCCCGGTCGAGGAAGCGGATGCGCTGGCGATCTACCGGGCGGCCTGGTGATGGCGGCCGACCGCCCGCGCCGCGCCGAGTTCGTCGCGTTCCGCCAGCTCCAGACCCGCTGGATGGACAACGACATCTACGGCCACATGAACAATGTGGTTCATTACTCGCTGTTCGATACGGCGGTGAACGGCTGGCTCGTCGAGCAGGGTCTGCTGGAGCCCGCGCGCTCCGAAAGCTACGGGCTGGTCGTGGAAACCGGCTGCCGCTACTTTGCGGAGATGCAGTTTCCCGACCTCGTCCACGCGGGTCTGCGGATCGCGAAGATCGGGCGTTCCTCCGTCCGGTTCGAGATCGCGCTGTTTCGCAACGACGAGGACGAAGCCGCGGCGGAAGGCTTCTTCGTCCATGTCTATGTGGCAAGCAAAACGCACCGGCCCGTTCCGATCGAAGGCGCGCGGCGCGCGGCGTTCGAGACCCTGCTGGTCTGACGCTCAGACTTCCGCCTCGGCCGCCGCGCGCATCCGGCGGCGTCTGAGCACCAGCGGCAGGAGGATCGCCATTACCAGTGCGACCACAAGGGCGAGGGAGATCGGGCGTTCGAGAAAGATCGTCAGGTCGCCGCGGCTCAGCTGCCAGGTCCGCAGCAGGTTCCCCTCCATCATCCGGCCCAGCAGCAGTCCGATCACCATCGCAACCACCGGGTAGTTGTAGTGCTTCATGATGAGACCGAGGATCGCGGCGCCTGCCAGCGTGATCGGCCCGACCATCGAATTCGACACCGCGTAGCTGCCCAGCACGGTCAGGGTGGTGATCACGGGCAGCAGGAATTTCAGCGGCACCTTCACGATCGTCACGGCGACCCGCAGGAACAGAAGCCCTATCCCCGCCAGCAGCAGCGCCTGCACCAGGTTGCCGACAATGATCGCGTAGACCACATCCTTGTTGTCCGAAATGAAACGCGGGCCGCCGGTCACGTTGTGCATGGCAAAGGCGCCCAGCATGATCGCCGTGCCGGCGCCGCCCGGGATGCCGAGCGCCAGCAGGGCCACCATCGAGCCTCCTTCGGAACTGGAGTTCGCGGATTCCGCGGCGATGACGCCTTCGGGATGGCCCGTTCCGAAGGCTTCCCGGTTCGGGGACCGGCTGCGGGCGTAGGAATAACTGACGAGGTTCGCGACGGTCGATCCGACACCGGGCACGGTGCCGATCAGCGCACCGATGAGCCCGCCCCGCAGGACGAGGTACCAGTTTCGGAACGCGTCCACGAAGCCCCGCGCGATCAGCGACAGACGGACCTCGCGGGCACCTGCGTCCGCGACGATGTATTCGCTTTTCACCAGCGCGAAGATCTCCGAGGCGGCGAAAAGGCCGATGATCGCGGCGGTGGTCGAGATGCCGTCGAGCATCCACATCGATCCCATGGTGCCGCGCATGATCCCGGACGAGCTCATCCCGACGGTCCCGATCATCAGACCGAGCGCGCCCGCAAGGACGCCCCGCCAGAAGTACTTGCCCGCCAGTGCGGCGATGAGGAAAAGACCCGCCATGGCGATGAGGAACAGCTCGGGCGCACCGAGTTTCAGCACCAGCCGTGAGATCGGTTCAAGGATGACGAAAAGCAGCGCGTAGCCGACGACCGTTCCGACGGTGGAGGCCGCGAGTGCAAGGCCCAGGGCCTCGTTGTGCTTGCCCTGCCGCGCCATGGGATAGCCGTCGAAACAGGTGGCGATGGCCGCGGTGGTGCCCGGCACGTTCATCAGGATTGCGGGAACGGACCCGCCGAAGCCCCCGCCGGTGAAGATCGCGGTCAGGAACAGGATCGCCGAGAGGAAATCCATGTAGAGCGTGAAGGGCAGGAAGACCGCCATGGCGATCGGCACGGAAAGCCCGGGAAGCACTCCGAAGACCAGTCCGATCAGCAGGCCGACCGGCACCACCAGCCAGGCGACGGGATTGGTGGCAAGAAGCGACATCGCGTCGCTGAAGGCGGCAAGGTCGAGCATTGGTCAGAGCACCAGCGTGGGAATGGGGATCGACAGCATTTCCTCGATCGCCCAGACCGGCAGCAGACCGGCGACGAGGGAAAAGGCCAGGATGATGCGCCAGTCGCGGGCGCCCTGCAGGACCATGCTGACGGCAATGTAGATCGGCGTGGCGACGTCGAAACCGACGATCGGCATCAGCAGGACGTAGACGCCAAGGAGGGCCGCCGCGATCGGCGTGCCGTATTTCGCCGCGAAGGTGTTCTGCGGCATCTCGGGCTTGGGCGCGGCGTCGGTGCCGCGGGCGATCCGGCGCACTTCGGCCACGGCGAGCACTACGATCAGCGCCAGCGACACGGCCGCCGCAGGCCCGATGAGCAGCATGTTCTGCACCTTGGGCTGGGCGGACCAGGCATCCGCGGCATACCAGATCGCAAAGACCGCAAAGAGCGAAAGCAGGGCAATGTGCCCTGCCCCGCCGGTCAGATGACGTGTGAGCCTGCTCATGGCGCCCCTCCTCCGGTGCCTGAACGCGCGCGGGAGAGCGATGCCCCCGCGCGCCGTCGCGTGTCATTCCAGGACGTCGATGTACTTCTTGAAGATCTCGAAGCTCTCGTTCAGCGAGGCGGTGGTCGCTTCTGGACCCATCCACTGACCACCGATCTGGCCCTCGGCGATGAACGCCTTGAAGTCGTCGCGATCGAGCATGCGGCGATAGGCGTCGACCAGCTGCTTGTAGACCTCGGGATGATTGTCGACGAAGCTCTGGTGCACCGCAAGGGTTCGCAGGTCCGCGGCCAGCATCGGGATCTCGACGTCGTACTCGGCCAGGACTTCGTTCAGGTTCGGCGCTGCCCAGAGCTCGTCCGGCTGGTCCTTGATCACGGCCAGCGGGCGCACGTCTTCCGCAATGACGCTGGAGCCGAGGGCGGAGATCACCGAGAAGGTGACCTGGTTGCCCGCCAGCGCCGTGCGCATCGGGGCACCGCCGTCGTAGCTGATGAAGTTCACCGCATCCTGCGGCAGTCCGAGGCGTTCCAGCATCACGACCGTGGCAAGGTGCCCTCCGTCGCCGTTGATGATGGCCGAGCTCGCCTCGCCCGGATTGGCCTTGATGAAGTCGATCAGCTCTTTCGCGGTCTGGAACGGCTGGTCCTTGTTGACGAGGATCACGTAGTAGTCCTGCCACTGGCCGTTGATGAAGTGGAACTTGTCCCACTCCACCGCCCCCTGTCCGCGCAGGATGTTCGAGATCAGGTAGGGATTGACCGGAGAGACCAGCGCGAACGATCCGTCATCGGGCTGCTGCAGGAAATAGGTATGGCCAAGTGCACCGCTGCCGCCCGCCTGGTTCATCACCGTGACGGGCACGCCGAGTTCCTCGGGCAGGAACTGCGCGATGGCGCGCGCCATGCGATCAGCCGATCCCCCGGGGTTGAACGGCACGACGATGGTCAGGCGACCGGGTGCGTATTTCTCCTGGGCGACTGCCTGACCGGCGGTCATCGACAGCGCGGCAAGACCGCCAAGAACGGCTCTGCGTCCGATTTTGAACATCGTGAAATCCCTCCCTATGAATGATCCAGTCACATCCGGATTTGTCTGGACGATTGAGGGGAACCTATTGATTGCATACAATCCGTCAAGTAGAATTATCATTAAGTAGGATAGATCCTGTACTTGCATACAATCACGGGGCGAATGTGACGGAACCTGACAGGGCGACTGCGGCGGAACGGGTCTACCGGTCCCTGCGCGACTCGATTTCCTCGGGCCGTTTCGCGGTCGGGGAACGGCTGACCGAAAGCGCGCTTGCAGACGAGGTCCATGTCTCGCGCACGCCGGTGCGGGAGGCGCTGCGGCAGCTGGCGAGCGAGGGGTTCGTCACCCTCTCGCCCCACGCCGGCGCCATCGTGAAGGGCTGGTCGGAGAAGGATGTGCGGGATGTCTTCGAGACCCGCGCGCTGATCGAAAGCGCGGCGGCCGGACTTGCCGCCCGGAACGCCCGCCCGGCGGATGCTGAGCGGCTTGCCGACATGGCCCGGGGGATGGAGCCGCTGGCCCGAACGTCGCCCCGCGATGTGATGGCCTATTCCGAGGCGAACCGGGCCTTCCACGCCGAAATCCTGCGAATCGCAGGCAACCACCGGATCGAGGAGATCGCGCTGAATCTCATGGACCTCGGCTTCCTCGTCCGGTCCTACACGCAGTTCGAATCCGAGGACGTGCAGCGCAGCCTCTTCGACCACCGCCAGCTTGTGACCGCGATCGGGATCGGCGATGAGCGGTATGCGGAGGCGGTGATGCGCAGCCATATCCTTGCGGCGGCGCGGATCTTCCGCGGCACGGAAGGCCAGACGACACAACGGGCTGCGAGAGCGTCGCAGACCGCATCGACATGTGACTTCGAAAAGGAAAAACCCTGATGGCGAAACCCAGTCTTCGCGCCGCGCTTGATGCCGGCACCTTCGTGTGTGCCCCGGGCATCCACGACATGATCTCTGCCGTTGTCGCCAACAAGGTCGGCTTCGACTTCATCTATTCCTCGGGCTACTGGGGCACCGCCTCGGCCGAAGGGCTGCCGGATGCCGGGATCACCACCTATTCGGAGATGGTCAAGCGCCTCTCCATCCTCTGCCGGACATCAGAGTCAGCGGTGATCGCCGACGCAGATACCGGCTTTGGCGGACTGCTGAACGCGGCGCATACCGTGCGCGGCTACGAACGCGCGGGCGCCGTCGCGATCCAGATGGAGGATCAGGAGTTTCCCAAGAAGTGCGGCCACACGCCCTTCAAGCGGGTCATCCCGGCCGAAGACATGGCGCAGAAGATCCGCGTTGCCTGCGATGCCCGCGAAAACCCCGCAGAGACGCTGATCATCGCACGTACCGACGCCAAGGCGATGGAAGGTCTGGACAAGGCGATCGAGCGCGGGCTGCGCTATCGCGACGCCGGGGCCGACGTGGTCTTCGTCGAAGCGCTCGACAGCGAGGAGGAGATGCGCATCGCCTGCGAACGTATCGATGCGCCCATGATGGCGAACATGGCCGACGGCGGGCGCAGCCCGATCCTGCCGACCGAGACGCTCAAGGACATCGGATACAAGATGGCGATCTTTCCCGCGATCAGCGGCCTTGCCGCCGCCGCTGCCGTCGAACGGGCGCTGCGGCATCTCAAGCAGGCAGGGACCTCGCTGTCGCCGGATGTGCCGCTCTTCAACTTCGAGGAGTTCAACCAGCTGATCGGCTTCCCCGACGTCTGGGAGTTCGAGAAGAAATGGGGCGCCGCCGCGGAGTGATCCGTCGCCCCGGCGCGAAGCCGGGGCGACCAGGCCGGTTCGGCGTTATTCCGCAGCTTCGCCGTAGGGCACGTTCCGTCCGCCGTAGCGGCGGACCCGGACGTTGCACTGTTCTGCATGTCCCACGAACCCCTCGAGCAGGCAGAGGCGCGAGCCGTAGGCGCCGATCTCTGCCGCCGCCGCATCGGTCGTGACCTTCTGATAGCTGTGCGTCTTCAGGAACTTTCCGACCCAGAGGCCGCCGGTGTAGCGCCCGGCTTTCTTCGTGGGCAAGGTGTGGTTCGTGCCGATCACCTTGTCGCCGTTGGCCACGTTCGTCCGCGGACCCAGGAAAAGCGCCCCGTAGGAATGCATGTTGTCCAGGAACCAGTCGTCGCGGTCCGTCATCACCTGCACATGCTCCGACGCGATGTCGTTCGCGACCTCCAGCATCTCCTCGTAGGTGTCGGTGACGATCACCTCGCCATAATCCTCCCAGCTTTTCGCAGCAGTGTTAGCGGTCGGCAGGATCCCGAGAAGCCGCTGGATCTCCGCCAGCGTTTCCTTCGCCAGAGTCTCGGAATTCGTGAGGAGGACGGCAGGGCTGTCGTAGCCATGCTCGGCCTGGCCAAGCAAGTCGGTCGCGCATATCTCGGCATCCACGGTGTCATCGGCGATCACCATGGTTTCCGTCGGTCCGGCGAAAAGGTCGATGCCGACGCGGCCGTAAAGCTGCCGTTTCGCTTCGGCGACGAAGGCGTTTCCGGGGCCGACCATCATGTCGACGGCGTCGATGGTCTGCGTCCCGATGGCCATCGCCCCGACTGCCTGGATCCCGCCCATGACGTAGATCTCATGCGCTCCGCCCAACTGCATCGCCGCGATCACGGCCGGGTTGGGCGCGCCCTTGAAGGGCGGGGTGGCAGCAGCGATGCGCGGCACGCCGGCGACACTCGCCGTCAGCACGGACATATGGGCAGAGGCAACCATGGGGAACTTGCCGCCCGGGACATAGCAGCCAACGGATTGCACGGGAATGTTCCGGTGCCCGAGGATCACGCCCGGCATCGTCTCGATCTCGATATCGGTCATTGAGGCGCGCTGCGCCTCGGCAAAGCGGCGGACCTGCGCCTGGGCGAACCTGATGTCCTCCATGTCGCGGGCCGAGACCTTCTGCATCAGCGCCTCGATTTCAGAGGGCGACAGGCGGAAGGACGGGGGCGTGTAGTTGTCGAACCTGGCCGACAGCTCGCGCACGGCGGCGTCGCCCCTGCTTTCGATATCGGCCAGCGTCGCCTCGACTGTCTCGCGCACCTTCGAGGCATCGCCCTTCCGGTCGGCCTCGGACCTGCCCCGCTTGAGATAGGTGATTGTCATTCTGCTCCTTTCGTTGTTCAGGCTCAGCCGATGTCGGGCGCTTCCCGGCCTCGCGTCAGCTGGGAAATCGTCACGGCCAGGATCAGTGCCCCGCCGTTGAACACGTTCGTGACCCAAAGCGGAATGCCCAGCATCGTCAGCCCCGTGATCCCGGTGCCGAGGAAGTAGACGGCCACCATGGCGCCCCACGGGTTGAACCGCCCCGGCATGATCGTGGTCGAGCCGAGGAATGCTGCGGCAAAGGCGGGCAGCAGATAGTTCAGTCCGGAATACGGATCCGCCGACCCGAGCACACCGGCGTATAGGATCCCGGCGCAGGACGCGACGACGGAGGAGGCGACCAGCGCGCCGAGCCGGACCTTCTCGACAGCGATGCCGTTGAGCCGCGCAACTTCCCGACCGCGTCCGACGAACAGCAGGCGGCGGCCCAGCGGCGTGTAGTCGAAGATGTACCAGAGAAGCACGACTGCCGCGAAGGCGTAGTAGAAGGCATAGGGCACCCCGAAGAGCCGCCCGCCCACCACCGACATGATCAGCGCGTTGTCGATCCCGCCAATCGTCGAGGACTTGGTGAACCACTGCACGATCCCCGAGATCAGGGAGGTCGAGCCAAGCGTGACGACCAGCGAGGGGATGCGCACGTAGACAATGAAGAAGGCGTGGACCAGCCCGACCGCGACACCTGCGAGCACCGACAGCACGAGGCACAAGACGATCGGCAGCCCCATCCAGGCGTTCAGCACCGCGATCAGGCAGGACGACAGCGTCATCACCGCGCCGACCGACAGGTCGTAGTCGCCCGATGTCAGCGGAATGATGATCGCAAGCGCGAGCAGCGCGGCCGGGGCGTAGGATGCGAAGAGAATCGAGAAGTTGCCCCATCTCGGGAAGGAATTCGGCAGCGCGATGCTGAACCCGATGATGAGAAGCGCCCAGACGCCAAGCAGGGCGTAGCGTTCGAACAGGCGCAGGCGGCGGGCGGCGGCATGGGTCTGGTCCTGAGTGGTCATGTCGGGCTCCGGTCTGGTCGGTCGAGTGAGGCGTAACAGGCCTGCGTGATGTGGTCCTTGGTGACTTGCGCTCCGGTCAGTTCGTGCACGACGCGACCGCGGGCGAAGACGAGCACCCGGTCGCAGATGCGCGCCAGCTGCTCCGCATCGGAACTGGCGCAGAGCACGGACATGCCGGTCTGCGCCTCTGCCGCGATGCTGTCGAAGATCTTCGCGCGGGTGCCGACATCGACGCCCTGCGTCGGTTCGTCCAGCAGCAACAGCCTCGGCTTTCGCTTCATCCAGCGCGCGATCAGCACCTTCTGGGCATTGCCGCCGGAAAGCGCCGCAAGCGGCAGGTCGGGATCGTTCGGACGGACCTCGTAGTCCTCGCCCAGCTTCTTCGCCTCCCGCCGCATCGCGCCGTTGCGCAGCAGCCCGCCGCGGAACCAGTCGGACACGTCGGGAAGCAGAATGTTGTCGGCGATCGACAGGCTGGCGACCCCGCTCTGCGCCTCCCGGTCTCCAGGCAGCAGCGCAAGGTTTTCGCCGATGGCCCGGGCCGGGGTCATGTCCCGCAGGGGAAGCGTGCGGTCGTCCAGGGCAAGTTTCCCGGCCGTGGCCGGGTCGGCTCCGAAGACAAGATATGGCACGCGGTCGTAACCCGAACCGATCAGGCCGGTCAGGCCGATGACCTCTCCCTTCCCGATGTCGACGGAAAAGGGAGCGATCCCCGCCCCCTCCAGCCCCTCGATGGACAGTCCGGGCGCGAAACGCGCGGTCTCGCCCGTCCGCATCTCGGTTCCGGCAATCGAGCGGCCGATGATCAGCTCGATCATGCTGTCGTGGCTGGCGGTGTCTGTCTCCACCTCTCCCGACACGCGGCCGTCTCGCAGGATCGTGGCGCGGTCGGTGATCTCCATCACCTCGTCGATGTCGTGCGAGATGAAGAGGACGGAAGAACCGCTGGCCTTGATCTCCTGCATCAGGGTGAAGAGGCGCTTCACCCCTTCCTCCGGCAGGAAGGGCGTGGGTTCGTCCAGCAGCACGAGGCCGGGCTTTCCCGTCGCTTCGCACCCCTCGCGGATCTCCTCGAAAGCCCGCACGATGGCGAGCAGCGCGCGGTTCACCGCGCTCAGTTCGTCGACACGGCGCCACAGCGGGATGTCCAATGCGTAGCGGTCGAGCACCGCCTGCGCCTCCGCCCGCTCGCGCCGCCAGTTCAGATGCAGCCGCGGGGAGAGGGCCACCTGTTTCAGGCGCAGGTTCTCCAGCACCGTCAGCGACGGCAGAAGGCCGAGGTTCTGGTGAACGAAGCTCATCCCCAATCGGCGGAAGTCCGAGGCGGCCAGCGGCAGCGACACCGCTTCGCCGTTGAATGTCATCCGGCCGCCGGGGTCCGGCGCGTGATAACCGGCGAGGATCTTGATGAGGGTCGATTTCCCCGATCCGTTCGTGCCGAGAAGGCCGTGGATCTCTCCGGGGCGAACTTCGATCGTGACGTCATCAAGAGCGCGCGTCGCCCGGAACGTCTTCGAGACGCCTTCGAGACGCAGTGTCGGCGGCACCCCTTCAGGTGCCGCCATCGCTTTGGCCGATACGGTCGTCACGGGGGTTATTCCAGCCCCCACAGCTTCGCGAAGCCCGAGATGTAGGCGTCGCCGTAGCCGGTGTCGAACTGCGCGGGCGTCCCGGCATCCTTGGCGTTGGATTCGTCAAAGATGTAGAAGGGGACGTTAAGCTTCTCCGGAGCCGGAAGGCCGCAGAGGTCGCGCATGTGGCCGTCCACGGTCGCATAGGCGATCCAGTCGAGGCTTTCGCCGATGTCCATCGACACCGCGCCCTGCTGGATGAAGTCCAGCACGAAGGGCGTGCCGTTGAAGGTCGCGACCTTCACCTGGCCCAGCTTGCCCGTCAGGCGAAGCGCGGGGACCACGAACTGGGACATGGAGTCGTAGATCGGGATGACCACGTCGATGTCGGGATCCGCCTGCAGCGCAGACTGGACGGAGGGCTGGATCTTGGTGCCCCATTCCGCGACGCCAACGTTGATTTCCTGCGCGATCACGCAGTCGGGGCAGTTTTCCTTCAGCTCCTCGGTGAAGCCGTCGACCAGCGGGATCGTCGGCGGCACTTCGCGGCTGACGATCAGCGCGACGCGGCCCTTGCCGTCGGTGTTCACCGCCACCCAGTTCGCCAGGATGCGGCCGATCTCGTTGAAGCCGATCGGCAGCGAGGAGGAGAGCAGCGGGTTGCGCGGGAAGCTGGGGTCGTAGAAATGCGAGGTCATTACCTTGATCCCGGCGTCGTTCGCGGCCGTGATCTGCGGCTCGACAGTGTCGGGCGAAATGCCCGAGATCAGGTTGATCACGTCGAAACCGTCGCGGATCGCATAGTCGAAGCCCTGGACCCACTGGCTCGGCTGGCCCTGGTTTTCCCATTCGACGACTTCGAGCCCGATCTTTTCACCGACGCTCTTCATGCGGTCGATGATGCCCTTCAGGAACGGGTTGGCAGAGTTGTTCGGGATCGACAGCATCTTCTTGCCGGCCGCGCACTGCTTGATATCGAAGGGGTCACCCGGGGCCACGAACTCGGGCTGAGAGCTGTAGCGCGAAGATCTCCGAGGCGGGCGAAAAGGCCGATGATCGCGGCGGTGGTCGAGATGCCGTCGAGCATCCACATCGATCCCATGGTGCCGCGCATGATCCCGGACGAGCTCATCCCGACGGTCCCGATCATCAGACCGAGCGCGCCCGCAAGGACGCCCCGCCAGAAGTACTTGCCCGCCAGTGCGGCGATGAGGAAAAGACCCGCCATGGCGATGAGGAACAGCTCGGGCGCACCGAGTTTCAGCACCAGCCGTGAGATCGGTTCAAGGATGACGAAAAGCAGCGCGTAGCCGACGACCGTTCCGACGGTGGAGGCCGCGAGTGCAAGGCCCAGGGCCTCGTTGTGCTTGCCCTGCCGCGCCATGGGATAGCCGTCGAAACAGGTGGCGATGGCCGCGGTGGTGCCCGGCACGTTCATCAGGATTGCGGGAACGGACCCGCCGAAGCCCCCGCCGGTGAAGATCGCGGTCAGGAACAGGATCGCCGAGAGGAAATCCATGTAGAGCGTGAAGGGCAAGGAAGACCGCCATGGCGATCGGCACGGAAAGCCCGGGAAGCACTCCGAAGACCAGTCCGATCAGCAGGCCGACCGGCACCACCAGCCAGGCGACGGGATTGGTGGCAAGAAGCGGACATCGCGTCGCTGAAGGCGGCAAGGTCGAGCATTGGTCAGAGCACCAGCGTGGGAATGGGGATCGACAGCATTTCCTCGATCGCCCAGACCGGCAGCAGGACCGGCGACGAGGGAAAAGGCCAGGATGATGCGCCAGTCGCGGGCGCCCTGCAGGACCATGCTGACGGCAATGTAGATCGGCGTGGCGACGTCGAAACCGACGATCGGCATCAGCAGGACGTAGACGCCAAGGAGGGCCGCCGCGATCGGCGTGCCGTATTTCGCCGCGAAGGTGTTCTGCGGCATCTCGGGCTTGGGCGCGGCGTCGGTGCCGCGGGCGATCCGGCGCACTTCGGCCACGGCGAGCACTACGATCAGCGCCAGCGACACGGCCGCCGCAGGCCCGATGAGCAGCATGTTCTGCACCTTGGGCTGGGCGGACCAGGCATCCGCGGCATACCAGATCGCAAAGACCGCAAAGAGCGAAAGCAGGGCAATGTGCCCTGCCCCGCCGGTCAGATGACGTGTGAGCCTGCTCATGGCGCCCCTCCTCCGGTGCCTGAACGCGCGCGGGAGAGCGATGCCCCCGCGCGCCGTCGCGTGTCATTCCAGGACGTCGATGTACTTCTTGAAGATCTCGAAGCTCTCGTTCAGCGAGGCGGTGGTCGCTTCTGGACCCATCCACTGACCACCGATCTGGCCCTCGGCGATGAACGCCTTGAAGTCGTCGCGATCGAGCATGCGGCGATAGGCGTCGACCAGCTGCTTGTAGACCTCGGGATGATTGTCGACGAAGCTCTGGTGCACCGCAAGGGTTCGCAGGTCCGCGGCCAGCATCGGGATCTCGACGTCGTACTCGGCCAGGACTTCGTTCAGGTTCGGCGCTGCCCAGAGCTCGTCCGGCTGGTCCTTGATCACGGCCAGCGGGCGCACGTCTTCCGCAATGACGCTGGAGCCGAGGGCGGAGATCACCGAGAAGGTGACCTGGTTGCCCGCCAGCGCCGTGCGCATCGGGGCACCGCCGTCGTAGCTGATGAAGTTCACCGCATCCTGCGGCAGTCCGAGGCGTTCCAGCATCACGACCGTGGCAAGGTGCCCTCCGTCGCCGTTGATGATGGCCGAGCTCGCCTCGCCCGGATTGGCCTTGATGAAGTCGATCAGCTCTTTCGCGGTCTGGAACGGCTGGTCCTTGTTGACGAGGATCACGTAGTAGTCCTGCCACTGGCCGTTGATGAAGTGGAACTTGTCCCACTCCACCGCCCCCTGTCCGCGCAGGATGTTCGAGATCAGGTAGGGATTGACCGGAGAGACCAGCGCGAACGATCCGTCATCGGGCTGCTGCAGGAAATAGGTATGGCCAAGTGCACCGCTGCCGCCCGCCTGGTTCATCACCGTGACGGGCACGCCGAGTTCCTCGGGCAGGAACTGCGCGATGGCGCGCGCCATGCGATCAGCCGATCCCCCGGGGTTGAACGGCACGACGATGGTCAGGCGACCGGGTGCGTATTTCTCCTGGGCGACTGCCTGACCGGCGGTCATCGACAGCGCGGCAAGACCGCCAAGAACGGCTCTGCGTCCGATTTTGAACATCGTGAAATCCCTCCCTATGAATGATCCAGTCACATCCGGATTTGTCTGGACGATTGAGGGGAACCTATTGATTGCATACAATCCGTCAAGTAGAATTATCATTAAGTAGGATAGATCCTGTACTTGCATACAATCACGGGGCGAATGTGACGGAACCTGACAGGGCGACTGCGGCGGAACGGGTCTACCGGTCCCTGCGCGACTCGATTTCCTCGGGCCGTTTCGCGGTCGGGGAACGGCTGACCGAAAGCGCGCTTGCAGACGAGGTCCATGTCTCGCGCACGCCGGTGCGGGAGGCGCTGCGGCAGCTGGCGAGCGAGGGGTTCGTCACCCTCTCGCCCCACGCCGGCGCCATCGTGAAGGGCTGGTCGGAGAAGGATGTGCGGGATGTCTTCGAGACCCGCGCGCTGATCGAAAGCGCGGCGGCCGGACTTGCCGCCCGGAACGCCCGCCCGGCGGATGCTGAGCGGCTTGCCGACATGGCCCGGGGGATGGAGCCGCTGGCCCGAACGTCGCCCCGCGATGTGATGGCCTATTCCGAGGCGAACCGGGCCTTCCACGCCGAAATCCTGCGAATCGCAGGCAACCACCGGATCGAGGAGATCGCGCTGAATCTCATGGACCTCGGCTTCCTCGTCCGGTCCTACACGCAGTTCGAATCCGAGGACGTGCAGCGCAGCCTCTTCGACCACCGCCAGCTTGTGACCGCGATCGGGATCGGCGATGAGCGGTATGCGGAGGCGGTGATGCGCAGCCATATCCTTGCGGCGGCGCGGATCTTCCGCGGCACGGAAGGCCAGACGACACAACGGGCTGCGAGAGCGTCGCAGACCGCATCGACATGTGACTTCGAAAAGGAAAAACCCTGATGGCGAAACCCAGTCTTCGCGCCGCGCTTGATGCCGGCACCTTCGTGTGTGCCCCGGGCATCCACGACATGATCTCTGCCGTTGTCGCCAACAAGGTCGGCTTCGACTTCATCTATTCCTCGGGCTACTGGGGCACCGCCTCGGCCGAAGGGCTGCCGGATGCCGGGATCACCACCTATTCGGAGATGGTCAAGCGCCTCTCCATCCTCTGCCGGACATCAGAGTCAGCGGTGATCGCCGACGCAGATACCGGCTTTGGCGGACTGCTGAACGCGGCGCATACCGTGCGCGGCTACGAACGCGCGGGCGCCGTCGCGATCCAGATGGAGGATCAGGAGTTTCCCAAGAAGTGCGGCCACACGCCCTTCAAGCGGGTCATCCCGGCCGAAGACATGGCGCAGAAGATCCGCGTTGCCTGCGATGCCCGCGAAAACCCCGCAGAGACGCTGATCATCGCACGTACCGACGCCAAGGCGATGGAAGGTCTGGACAAGGCGATCGAGCGCGGGCTGCGCTATCGCGACGCCGGGGCCGACGTGGTCTTCGTCGAAGCGCTCGACAGCGAGGAGGAGATGCGCATCGCCTGCGAACGTATCGATGCGCCCATGATGGCGAACATGGCCGACGGCGGGCGCAGCCCGATCCTGCCGACCGAGACGCTCAAGGACATCGGATACAAGATGGCGATCTTTCCCGCGATCAGCGGCCTTGCCGCCGCCGCTGCCGTCGAACGGGCGCTGCGGCATCTCAAGCAGGCAGGGACCTCGCTGTCGCCGGATGTGCCGCTCTTCAACTTCGAGGAGTTCAACCAGCTGATCGGCTTCCCCGACGTCTGGGAGTTCGAGAAGAAATGGGGCGCCGCCGCGGAGTGATCCGTCGCCCCGGCGCGAAGCCGGGGCGACCAGGCCGGTTCGGCGTTATTCCGCAGCTTCGCCGTAGGGCACGTTCCGTCCGCCGTAGCGGCGGACCCGGACGTTGCACTGTTCTGCATGTCCCACGAACCCCTCGAGCAGGCAGAGGCGCGAGCCGTAGGCGCCGATCTCTGCCGCCGCCGCATCGGTCGTGACCTTCTGATAGCTGTGCGTCTTCAGGAACTTTCCGACCCAGAGGCCGCCGGTGTAGCGCCCGGCTTTCTTCGTGGGCAAGGTGTGGTTCGTGCCGATCACCTTGTCGCCGTTGGCCACGTTCGTCCGCGGACCCAGGAAAAGCGCCCCGTAGGAATGCATGTTGTCCAGGAACCAGTCGTCGCGGTCCGTCATCACCTGCACATGCTCCGACGCGATGTCGTTCGCGACCTCCAGCATCTCCTCGTAGGTGTCGGTGACGATCACCTCGCCATAATCCTCCCAGCTTTTCGCAGCAGTGTTAGCGGTCGGCAGGATCCCGAGAAGCCGCTGGATCTCCGCCAGCGTTTCCTTCGCCAGAGTCTCGGAATTCGTGAGGAGGACGGCAGGGCTGTCGTAGCCATGCTCGGCCTGGCCAAGCAAGTCGGTCGCGCATATCTCGGCATCCACGGTGTCATCGGCGATCACCATGGTTTCCGTCGGTCCGGCGAAAAGGTCGATGCCGACGCGGCCGTAAAGCTGCCGTTTCGCTTCGGCGACGAAGGCGTTTCCGGGGCCGACCATCATGTCGACGGCGTCGATGGTCTGCGTCCCGATGGCCATCGCCCCGACTGCCTGGATCCCGCCCATGACGTAGATCTCATGCGCTCCGCCCAACTGCATCGCCGCGATCACGGCCGGGTTGGGCGCGCCCTTGAAGGGCGGGGTGGCAGCAGCGATGCGCGGCACGCCGGCGACACTCGCCGTCAGCACGGACATATGGGCAGAGGCAACCATGGGGAACTTGCCGCCCGGGACATAGCAGCCAACGGATTGCACGGGAATGTTCCGGTGCCCGAGGATCACGCCCGGCATCGTCTCGATCTCGATATCGGTCATTGAGGCGCGCTGCGCCTCGGCAAAGCGGCGGACCTGCGCCTGGGCGAACCTGATGTCCTCCATGTCGCGGGCCGAGACCTTCTGCATCAGCGCCTCGATTTCAGAGGGCGACAGGCGGAAGGACGGGGGCGTGTAGTTGTCGAACCTGGCCGACAGCTCGCGCACGGCGGCGTCGCCCCTGCTTTCGATATCGGCCAGCGTCGCCTCGACTGTCTCGCGCACCTTCGAGGCATCGCCCTTCCGGTCGGCCTCGGACCTGCCCCGCTTGAGATAGGTGATTGTCATTCTGCTCCTTTCGTTGTTCAGGCTCAGCCGATGTCGGGCGCTTCCCGGCCTCGCGTCAGCTGGGAAATCGTCACGGCCAGGATCAGTGCCCCGCCGTTGAACACGTTCGTGACCCAAAGCGGAATGCCCAGCATCGTCAGCCCCGTGATCCCGGTGCCGAGGAAGTAGACGGCCACCATGGCGCCCCACGGGTTGAACCGCCCCGGCATGATCGTGGTCGAGCCGAGGAATGCTGCGGCAAAGGCGGGCAGCAGATAGTTCAGTCCGGAATACGGATCCGCCGACCCGAGCACACCGGCGTATAGGATCCCGGCGCAGGACGCGACGACGGAGGAGGCGACCAGCGCGCCGAGCCGGACCTTCTCGACAGCGATGCCGTTGAGCCGCGCAACTTCCCGACCGCGTCCGACGAACAGCAGGCGGCGGCCCAGCGGCGTGTAGTCGAAGATGTACCAGAGAAGCACGACTGCCGCGAAGGCGTAGTAGAAGGCATAGGGCACCCCGAAGAGCCGCCCGCCCACCACCGACATGATCAGCGCGTTGTCGATCCCGCCAATCGTCGAGGACTTGGTGAACCACTGCACGATCCCCGAGATCAGGGAGGTCGAGCCAAGCGTGACGACCAGCGAGGGGATGCGCACGTAGACAATGAAGAAGGCGTGGACCAGCCCGACCGCGACACCTGCGAGCACCGACAGCACGAGGCACAAGACGATCGGCAGCCCCATCCAGGCGTTCAGCACCGCGATCAGGCAGGACGACAGCGTCATCACCGCGCCGACCGACAGGTCGTAGTCGCCCGATGTCAGCGGAATGATGATCGCAAGCGCGAGCAGCGCGGCCGGGGCGTAGGATGCGAAGAGAATCGAGAAGTTGCCCCATCTCGGGAAGGAATTCGGCAGCGCGATGCTGAACCCGATGATGAGAAGCGCCCAGACGCCAAGCAGGGCGTAGCGTTCGAACAGGCGCAGGCGGCGGGCGGCGGCATGGGTCTGGTCCTGAGTGGTCATGTCGGGCTCCGGTCTGGTCGGTCGAGTGAGGCGTAACAGGCCTGCGTGATGTGGTCCTTGGTGACTTGCGCTCCGGTCAGTTCGTGCACGACGCGACCGCGGGCGAAGACGAGCACCCGGTCGCAGATGCGCGCCAGCTGCTCCGCATCGGAACTGGCGCAGAGCACGGACATGCCGGTCTGCGCCTCTGCCGCGATGCTGTCGAAGATCTTCGCGCGGGTGCCGACATCGACGCCCTGCGTCGGTTCGTCCAGCAGCAACAGCCTCGGCTTTCGCTTCATCCAGCGCGCGATCAGCACCTTCTGGGCATTGCCGCCGGAAAGCGCCGCAAGCGGCAGGTCGGGATCGTTCGGACGGACCTCGTAGTCCTCGCCCAGCTTCTTCGCCTCCCGCCGCATCGCGCCGTTGCGCAGCAGCCCGCCGCGGAACCAGTCGGACACGTCGGGAAGCAGAATGTTGTCGGCGATCGACAGGCTGGCGACCCCGCTCTGCGCCTCCCGGTCTCCAGGCAGCAGCGCAAGGTTTTCGCCGATGGCCCGGGCCGGGGTCATGTCCCGCAGGGGAAGCGTGCGGTCGTCCAGGGCAAGTTTCCCGGCCGTGGCCGGGTCGGCTCCGAAGACAAGATATGGCACGCGGTCGTAACCCGAACCGATCAGGCCGGTCAGGCCGATGACCTCTCCCTTCCCGATGTCGACGGAAAAGGGAGCGATCCCCGCCCCCTCCAGCCCCTCGATGGACAGTCCGGGCGCGAAACGCGCGGTCTCGCCCGTCCGCATCTCGGTTCCGGCAATCGAGCGGCCGATGATCAGCTCGATCATGCTGTCGTGGCTGGCGGTGTCTGTCTCCACCTCTCCCGACACGCGGCCGTCTCGCAGGATCGTGGCGCGGTCGGTGATCTCCATCACCTCGTCGATGTCGTGCGAGATGAAGAGGACGGAAGAACCGCTGGCCTTGATCTCCTGCATCAGGGTGAAGAGGCGCTTCACCCCTTCCTCCGGCAGGAAGGGCGTGGGTTCGTCCAGCAGCACGAGGCCGGGCTTTCCCGTCGCTTCGCACCCCTCGCGGATCTCCTCGAAAGCCCGCACGATGGCGAGCAGCGCGCGGTTCACCGCGCTCAGTTCGTCGACACGGCGCCACAGCGGGATGTCCAATGCGTAGCGGTCGAGCACCGCCTGCGCCTCCGCCCGCTCGCGCCGCCAGTTCAGATGCAGCCGCGGGGAGAGGGCCACCTGTTTCAGGCGCAGGTTCTCCAGCACCGTCAGCGACGGCAGAAGGCCGAGGTTCTGGTGAACGAAGCTCATCCCCAATCGGCGGAAGTCCGAGGCGGCCAGCGGCAGCGACACCGCTTCGCCGTTGAATGTCATCCGGCCGCCGGGGTCCGGCGCGTGATAACCGGCGAGGATCTTGATGAGGGTCGATTTCCCCGATCCGTTCGTGCCGAGAAGGCCGTGGATCTCTCCGGGGCGAACTTCGATCGTGACGTCATCAAGAGCGCGCGTCGCCCGGAACGTCTTCGAGACGCCTTCGAGACGCAGTGTCGGCGGCACCCCTTCAGGTGCCGCCATCGCTTTGGCCGATACGGTCGTCACGGGGGTTATTCCAGCCCCCACAGCTTCGCGAAGCCCGAGATGTAGGCGTCGCCGTAGCCGGTGTCGAACTGCGCGGGCGTCCCGGCATCCTTGGCGTTGGATTCGTCAAAGATGTAGAAGGGGACGTTAAGCTTCTCCGGAGCCGGAAGGCCGCAGAGGTCGCGCATGTGGCCGTCCACGGTCGCATAGGCGATCCAGTCGAGGCTTTCGCCGATGTCCATCGACACCGCGCCCTGCTGGATGAAGTCCAGCACGAAGGGCGTGCCGTTGAAGGTCGCGACCTTCACCTGGCCCAGCTTGCCCGTCAGGCGAAGCGCGGGGACCACGAACTGGGACATGGAGTCGTAGATCGGGATGACCACGTCGATGTCGGGATCCGCCTGCAGCGCAGACTGGACGGAGGGCTGGATCTTGGTGCCCCATTCCGCGACGCCAACGTTGATTTCCTGCGCGATCACGCAGTCGGGGCAGTTTTCCTTCAGCTCCTCGGTGAAGCCGTCGACCAGCGGGATCGTCGGCGGCACTTCGCGGCTGACGATCAGCGCGACGCGGCCCTTGCCGTCGGTGTTCACCGCCACCCAGTTCGCCAGGATGCGGCCGATCTCGTTGAAGCCGATCGGCAGCGAGGAGGAGAGCAGCGGGTTGCGCGGGAAGCTGGGGTCGTAGAAATGCGAGGTCATTACCTTGATCCCGGCGTCGTTCGCGGCCGTGATCTGCGGCTCGACAGTGTCGGGCGAAATGCCCGAGATCAGGTTGATCACGTCGAAACCGTCGCGGATCGCATAGTCGAAGCCCTGGACCCACTGGCTCGGCTGGCCCTGGTTTTCCCATTCGACGACTTCGAGCCCGATCTTTTCACCGACGCTCTTCATGCGGTCGATGATGCCCTTCAGGAACGGGTTGGCAGAGTTGTTCGGGATCGACAGCATCTTCTTGCCGGCCGCGCACTGCTTGATATCGAAGGGGTCACCCGGGGCCACGAACTCGGGCTGAGAGCTGTAGGCGGCCAGGCGTTCCTTGGCGCGCGCCATCCCGTCCTGGGCCATTGCGAGGACCGGGACACTGGCCACGGTCGCCGCGACCAGCAGGGTCGTCATGCGTAACTTCATCATAGAGTACCTCCTTGTGATCCGCGGAGCATCTGGTGCGACTCCTTCGAATTCCCTTGAATACGCATTCACATCTTTGACACCGTGCCATGATCTGTCAATGATCCATCCGCAGCACCGAAGAAAAAGCAGGCCACTCCGACCCATGAGCGAGCTCGACAAGTCCAGGCGGTCGCGCGTAACTTCCTTCGACGTGGCGAAAGCCGCAGGCGTGTCCCAGCCTGCCGTTTCGCGTGCCTTCACACCCGGGGCCAGCATCACCAAGGAAAAGCGCGACCGCGTGCTCGCCGCCGCGCGGGAGCTTGGCTATGTGCCGAACGTCTTCGCGTCTTCCCTGTCCAAGCGGTCTTCGGGGATGATCGCGGTCATCAGCGGCAACCTCAACAACCCCTTCTATTCCGAAAGCCTGCAGGTCTTCGTCGAAAACTTCCAGCGCACGGGTCGACAGGTCCTGGCCTTCAGCGTCAAGGACCAGAGCAGCAGCGACGAGGTCATCATGCAGGCGCTGCGCTATCCGGTCGACGGAATCGTCATGACCTCGGCCCGCGTGACGTCGGAAATGGTCAAGCTGTCCGAAGGGTTGGGCATCCCTGTCGTCATGTTCAACCGCCGCGTCCCGGGCACCAACCTGGCCACCGTCCAGTGCGACAACGCGGCAGGCGGCGCGGCGCTGGCGCGGCGGATGCACGCCGCGGGTGCGCGCGACTTCCTCGTGCTGCGCGGAGACCCCCTGGGCTCGACGACGAACGACCGTGTCGGCGGCTTCCGCAATGCGCTTGAGGCGCTCGGAGGCGCGACGGTGACAGAGATCGAGGGCGGGTCGAACTATTCCGGCGCCTATTCGGCGATGATGAGCCGCTTCAGCGTGCCATCCCCATTCTGGCCCGACGCGATCTTCGCTGTGAACGACATCATGGCGATCGGATGCGCGGATGCCCTGAGGGGCAACTTCGGTATCCGCATCCCCGAGGACATCATGCTCGCAGGCTTCGACGGGATCCGGGAGGGCCAGCGCGAACCATACCGGCTGACCACGGTGCGCCAGCCGATCGAAAGCATGGTCAGCGAAACACTGGATATCCTGGCCCAGCCCGAACTGCGGACACCGGCCCTTCGGCTGATCCCCGGGGATCTCATCCCGGGGACCACCGTGGCACTCAAGGGTGACGACTAGCGCCGGTCACTCCGCCGCGTGAACGCCGGGGACGAAGCCGAAGTCGAAGGGCGCGGGCTCGCCCCGCTCCGTTCTCATCCTCTTGCGCAGCGCGTCGGTCGCGGCGGTGTCGAGCACGTTCCTGTCAGAGATCAGGACGCCATAGTCCTTCTCTGCCTTCTCGCGCGAAACGAGGTCGTTGCGCACGTCGGCCAGCACCTTCTCGGCCGGCCGCTCCAGCGGATCGCCCCAGCCGCCGGACCCCGCGGTGATGAACACGATCCGGTCGCCCGGTTCCACCTTGAGGTTGTCGAGCTTGGACTTGATCCTCTCACGCTCTTCCGACCCGGCGCGGATCAGCCACTTGGACGACGTGCCGCCATGCAGCCCGCCGTTGATGCCCCAGGGCGGCACCACCTCGCGGTCGTCGTGGATCGAGATGGAGCCCGCCTCGAGCACGCGGTAGGTCTTTTCGATCCCCGCGCCGCCCCGGTGCAGCCCTGCCCCGCCCGCGTCCTTCACCGGACGATAGCTTTCCACGATGACCGGGTAGTAGTTCTCGATGTACTCGATCGGCGTGGCGGAAAAGAGCGGCCACCAAGCATGACCGTCCAGGCCGTCGCCGCGCGGACGCCCCGGGACGCCACCGAAGAGAAGCTCCATCAGCTGGAAGTACTTCCCGTTCTTGTCCTGCCCGGTGAAGATGAAGTGGGGCGACGTGCCGTAGCCGGCGGCCATCGACAGGTGCGGGGCCTTCTGGCCGAGCGCGCCGGCCTGGCAGTCGAAGAACCGCGTATGCGTGTTCAGACGGTTCGACAGCGCCGCCGGGAACTTCGGGTTCAGCAGGGACCCTTCCGGCAGCACGATCTCGAACAGGTCGTAGAAGCCTTCGTTGAACATGATCTTCGGATCGAAGGCCATGATCATGTAGACCCCGAAGAACAGCTTGCAGAGGCCCTCGTGGATGTGGAAGTTTATCGGCCCCTCGGCCTGGTCGTCCGTGCCGGTCCAGTCGAAGACCGCCGTATCGCCACGCCGGTAGATCGACAGCTGCATCTTGAAGGGCCCGTTGCCGACTCCGTCGTCGTCGACATAGTCGGTGAACGACACCGGCTCTTCCGAGATATACTTGTTGATCAGCACGCGCATCGCCTCGCGCGTCCGGTTCAGCAGCAGCTCGCACGAGGCGAGATAGGTGTCGCGGCCGAACCGGTCGCAGATCTCCTGCACCCGTTTCGCGGCGGTCCGGCAGCCGGCGATCAGGGCCATCAGGTCGGCCCGGTTCATGTCCGGCGTGCGCGTGTTGTTGAGCATGATCTTGAGGACGCCCTCGTTCATCACGCCCTTCTCGTAGATCTTCACCGGCGGGACACGCAGGCCTTCTTCCCAGATCGACAGCGCGTCGGCTGGCATCGAGCCGGGAACCTTGCCGCCCACGTCCACCATGTGCCCGAAGATGGAGGAGAACCCGACATGCACGCCCTCGTGGAAAATCGGCATCATCACGCACCAGTCGTTGTTGTGCGAGATGGAGCCCTTGCAGGCGTAGGGGTCGTTCCAGACGAAGATGTCGCCTTCGTTGATGTCGGTGTATTCCTCGACGATGGCCGGGATGTAGCTGCCGAACTGGCCCACGACCATGCGCCCGTCCGGGTCGCAGATCATCGGGAATTCGTCGTGCTGTTCGCGGATCACGGGCGACAGCGCCACGCGGACCACCACGCTGTCCATCTCGAACCGGGCGTTCAGAAGCGCGTTCTCGATCAGGTCGAGGACAATGGGATCGACGTCTTTTGTCATGGTCTTCACTCCCCTTTCTCGTTCGGCCAGATCAGCAGGTTGCCCTGCTCGTCCACGATGGCGTGGTGATCGGCCAGAAGCACGGTGGTGGTGTCGTATTGACGGATGATGGCGGGGCCTTCGACGCGCGCGCCGGCGGCCAGCCGGTCACGGTCGATATGCGGGGTGTCCCGCCATTCGCCCTTGAAGAAGCCGGGACGGGTTTCCATCACGGCCTCGCTGGCGTCGGTCGTCCCGGCGGCTGGCGGCGCCTCGTTCACCGGCGGGGTCGCCCCGGTGGCCACGACGCGCAGCGCGACCAGTTCGATCGGCAGATCGAAGCGGACGCCGTAAAGCCTGTCGTGGGTGGCGTGGAAGTCCTCCAGCACCGAATCGAGGCCCTTGCCGCTTTCGATGACCCTGGCCGGCACGTTTATCGCGACCTCGAAGCCCTGCTGCTCGTAGCGCAGGTCGACCGAATAGGTCATGCCGCGATTCGCCTCTTCGACCTTCTCCTCGTTCAGCCACTCGACGGCCTGCGCCTTTAGGTCGCCGAACAGGCTGAAAAGATGCGCGTCGTCCATGCCCGCGATGGAACCGATCAGCGTGCGGACGTTCTCGTTCTTGAATTCCGCCTCGAGGAAGCCAAGCGCCGAGAGCACGCCGGGGTTGTGCGGCACGACGACCGGGTAGCAGCCCAGCACCTGCGCCATGGCGTTGGCGTGCAGCGGGCCCGCGCCGCCGAAGGCGACGATGCCGAAGTCCCGCGGATCCAGCCCGCGCTGGACCGTGATGACACGCAGCGCGCCCAGCATCACCTCGTTCGCGATGTCGAGGATCCCCTGTGCGGCGGCCTCGGGTGTCAGCCCGATGGCCTTGCCGACCTTGCTCACCGCATCGCGCGCCCCGTCGAGGTCGAGGCTCATGTCCCCGCCCAGAAGCTTCGGCGGCAGGTAGCCCAGAACGACGTTGGCGTCGCTCACCGTCGGTTCGGTCCCGCCGCGACCGTAGGCGACCGGCCCGGGCATCGCGCCCGCCGACCGCGGCCCCACCCGCAGGGAATTGGTGAGCTCCGACACTTCCGCGATCGAGCCGCCGCCCGCGCCGACGGAACGGACGTCAAGCGTCGGCACCTTCGCGGGGAAGTAGCCCACGTCGGTCGAGCGGGTGATCGTCGGCTCTCCGTCGATGATGACCGACACGTCGGTCGAGGTACCGCCCATGTCGAAGGCCAGCAGGCGCGGCAGTTTGGTCCGGCGCGCGATCATCGCGGTTGCCGTCACCCCGCCGGCAGGACCGGACAGCACCGTATGGACCGGGCGCGCGGCCGCTGCCTCCGCGCTCATCAGGCCACCGTCGGAGCGCACGATGTGCAGGCGCGCGTTCACGCCGGTCTCGCCAAGGCGGCGTTCGATCCGGCTCAGGTAACGGGTCATGATCGGACGGACGTAGTCGTTCATCACCGTGGTGATCGCGCGGTCGTATTCGCGGAACTCCGGCAGGATGTCGGATGAGAGCGAGACATGCATGTCGGGGAATCGCTCGAGCACGATCTCGCGCAGGCGGCGTTCATGCGCCGGATTGGCATAGGAGTGCATGAGCGAAATCGTCAGTGCCTCGATCCCCGATCCGCAGACGTCGTCGATCATCGCCGTCGCCGCGGTTTCGTCGAGCTCGCGCACCACTTTGCCGCGGGCGTCCATCCGCTCGGGAATGCCGCGCGTGTCGGACAGGGCGGCCAGCGGATCCGGTTTGTCCATCACGATCCAGCCGAAGAGCGGACCCGGCGTCCAGGACTTCGCAAGATGCAGCACGTGCTCGAACCCGGCGGTGGTCAGCAGCCCGACCCGCGCGCCCTTGCCCTCGAGAACGGCATTGGTGGCGACGGTCGTACCATGAAGCACCAGCGCGATGTCCGACGGCTTCACGCCGGCCTTCTCGCAGATCAGGCGGACGCCCTCGGCGACCCCGATGGACTGGTCCTCGGGTGTCGAAGGGGTCTTCGCCCGGTATGTGCGTTGCGACGCATCGTCATGCAGAAGCAGGTCCGTGAAGGTCCCGCCGACATCGACTCCCAACCTCATGAGTATCTCCCTGTAAACGCGGCTTTGATGACTGCATCCAAAGGCTTGAATGCGTATTCATGAGACAGTAATCTTTTCTCCGGAACAAGACAAAAGTGAGTCTTCGGAACAGTGAGGCCGGAAAGGACCCAAGCCATCATGACGGGAAGGACGCTCTACGAGAAAATCTGGGAACAGCACGTTGTGGCCAACTTCGAAGGTGACGACTGCCTGCTCTACGTCGACCGCCATCTGGTTCAGGAAGTGTCCAGTCCGCAGGCTTTCGCCTATCTCGACCAGAACGACAGACCACTCCGCCGCCCCGACCTGCACATCGCCGTCGCGGATCACGCGGTGCCCACCCGGCGGCGCGGCCAACCCTTCGCGGACGGGCTGGCGCGGCAGCAGGTCGACCGACTGCGGGAGAATGTCGGGAAATTCGGCATCGCCTACATGCCGATGAATGGCGACCGCCACGGGATCGTCCATGTCATCGGACCCGAGACCGGATTCACCCTGCCGGGCTGCACGCTGGTCTGTGGCGACAGCCATACGTCCACCCATGGCGCCTTCGGCTGCATCGCCTTCGGGATCGGCGCCAGCGAATGCGCCTCCGTCTTCGCGACCCAGACGATCCGCCAGACCCGGCAGAAGACGATGCGCGTGAACCTCGAAGGCGGGCTGGCACCTGGCGTGACGGTCAAGGACGTGATCCTCGCCCTGATCGCTGAGATCGGGACCGGCGGCGGCGTGGGCTATGCCATCGAATATGCGGGCTCCACCATCCGCGACCTCTCGATGGAAGCGCGCATGACGCTCTGCAACATGACGATCGAGGCGGGCAGTCGCGTCGGCATGGTCGCCCCGGACGACACGACCTTTGGCTACCTCAAGGGCCGCCCCCTCTCGCCCGAGGGAGAGATGTGGGATCGCGCCGTCGCAGCCTGGCGCGACCTGCGCTCCGACGACGACGCCGTCTTCGACCGGGAGATCACTTTCGACACCTCCGTGCTGGAACCCCAGGTATCCTGGGGCACCACGCCCGAGCAGACCGGCGCGATCTCCGGCACAGTCCCCGACCCCGATCAGATCACCGACCAGGGCCGCGCCGCGCGGATGCGCAAGAGCCTGTCCTACATGGGTCTTACCCCCGGCACGCGACTGAACGACATCGCCGTAGACCGTGTCTTCATCGGCTCCTGCACCAACGGACGCCTCGAAGACCTGCGCGCCGCGGCAGAGGTGCTGAAGGGCCGGCGCGTCGCCGACCGCGTGAAGGCCATCGCGGTTCCCGGCTCCGCCGCCGTGCGCATCGCGGCCGAGGCCGAGGGCCTGCACGAGGTCTTCCTCGCCGCGGGGTTCGAATGGCGCGACTCGGGCTGCTCGATGTGCGTCGCGATGAACGACGACCGGTTGGAAGAAGGCGAACGCTGCGCCTCGACCTCGAACCGCAACTTCGAGGGGCGGCAGGGCAAGGGCGGACGCACGCACCTGATGAGCCCGCAGATGGCCGCCGCCGCCGCCGTGACCGGACGCCTGTCCGACGTGAGGGAGCTTCTGTGATGGACAAGTTCACCGCCCTGACCAGCATCGCAGCCCCGCTTCTCGAGAACGCGATCGACACCGACATCATCTTCCCCGCCCGCTTCCTGCTCCTGCTGGATCGCGACGGGCTTGGAAAATACGCCTTCAACGAATGGCGCGGGCCCGGCTTCGTGCTCGACACGCCGCCCTACGACACCGCGCAGATCCTCGTGACAGGAGAGAACTTCGGCACCGGATCCTCGCGCGAACAGGCGGTCTGGACGCTGGCCGACAAGGGTATCCGCTGCGTCATCGCCCGCAGCTTCGGAGAGATCTTCTACTCGAACTGCTTCAAGAACGGGGTGCTGCCCGTCCGCCTGACCGGGGCCGACATGGACGCGGTCGAAGCCGCGGCGAAGGCCGAGGTTCCCGTGACCGTCAACCTGGAAAGCAAGACCGTCAGCCTGTCCGACGGTACGTCGATCCCCTTCGACGTGGCCGACCACCACCGGCGCAACCTTCTTGCCGGTCTCGACGAGGTCGGCATGATCCTCACCGACCATTCCGACGCCATCGAGAGCTTCGAGGCGCGACGGAGCGAGGCGACTCCCTGGCTGAACCTGCCCCAGGCCAAGCTCGACGCGCTGGCGAAGGACGGAGCATGACCACCCGCCGCGTCGCCTGCATCGGTGCGGGGACGGTCGGCAGCGCCTGGGCTGTGGTCTTCGCCCGCGCAGGCTTCGAGGTGGCGATGTGGGATGCGGTCCCGGCGACCCTCCTGGATTTCGCCCTGCCCCGCGCCGCCAACGTCGCCCGCACGCTTGCCGAGCAAATGCCGACGGGCGAAGACGCCGACACCGTGATCGCGCGCATCCGGGCGGCAACCTCGCTCGACGACGCGGTGGCTGGGGTTGAAGCGGTTCAGGAAAGTGTGCGCGAAGACCTCGCCATCAAGCGGGAGGTGTTCGGCGACATCGCCCGCGCCGCGCCCGACGACGCGCTGCTCATGTCCTCTACTTCCGCGCTGCCCGGGTCGCAGTTCCTCATCGACCTGCCCAATCCCGAACGCGCGCTCGTCGCGCACCCCGTCAACCCGCCATCGCACATCCCGCTGGTCGAGCTTTGCGGCACCGGCCGGACAGGGGCGCAGGAGATCGAGCGCGCGCGCCAGTTCTTCGTCGCCGCAGGGATGGAGCCTGTCTTGCTCCGCAAGGAAATCGAAGGCTTCCTGCTCAACCGGCTGCAATACACGCTGGTGGCGGAGGCGATGCATCTAGTCGGCGAAGGCTACTGCACGGCCGAAGACATCGACCGCGTCCTGACCTCGGGCCTTGCGCTGAGGTGGGCCTCCATCGGACCGTTCATGACCGCACATCTGAACGCGCGCGACGGGTTTCGGGGCTTTGTCGACCAGCTTGGCCCCATGATGAAGACCATGGGGCGCGAGGCGAAGACGGACTACGACTGGGGCCTCGACCTCTCCGACCGGATCCATGCGACGGTTTCCGGCCTCCTCCCGGTCGAAGCGATCCCGGACGCGCAGGCCTGGCGCGACGACCGCATCCTCGCCACGCGGCGGATGCAGGCCTCGAACTGTATGCCGGGTCGGCGCGATACCGACCCGGAGTGATGCTCAGGTCTCGATGACGAGGTCGATCAGCGCCTGCTGACCTCCGGCCAGCGCCGTCAGCGCCCGGTCGATCGCACCGGGCAGCTGGTCGGCGGACTGCACCGTCTCTCCCAACCCGCCATGCGCGCGGCAGATCGCGGCGTAATCCGGCGCGGGAGACAGATCGGCCAGGAACATGCCGTCCGAGGCCGCGGCGGCCCCCTGCGGATACATCGCCAGCGTCGAATTCCGCACCGCGCCCCATCTGCGGTTGTTGAAGATCACCGACAGCATCGGCAGCTTGTGCGCGGCCGATGCCCAGTGGCAGGCAACCGGGTTGTTGAACATGTACGCACCGTCGCCCAGCATCGCCACGACCGGCCGATCGCGCAGCCCTTCGCGCGCATCCGCCGCCGCGATCCCGAGCGCAGCGCCCATCCCGAAACCGAGCCCGCCCGCGGGGGTGAAGCCGTAGAACTGCCCCTCCCCGTCGAAGCGGGCGAGGTCGGTACGGAAGGAGTATTCGTTCACCACCACCGCCTCTCTCGGCAGCTGTTCCGCCAGGATCGCGCTCGCGGATTCCGCCGTGAACCGGCTGCGGTCGACGCCTGCCCGGCTTATGCGGCGCGCGCGCGCCTCAGCCACCTTCGTCGCGCGTTCCGCCACCTTGCGCGCCTGATCGCCGCCCGGCGCACCAAGCGCCTGGTGCAGCGCCCGGATCGCGGAGAGCGGCGAGGCGATGATCGAGTGCGCCGCACCGAAGCTGCGCAGCGGATAGCGCGAGAAAAGCGGATCGCGGTCGATCTCCCAGATCTCTGCGGTCGGGCGCGGCCTGGTCACCGCAGGCACGAACGGTACGTCGCAGGCGAGAGAGATGATCAGATCCGCCCCCGACAGCAGCGACTGCGGGTCGAACCCGACGCACATCGGATGCTCGAACGGCAGGTTCACCGACCGGGCGTTGAACTGGATAACGGGGATCGACCAGGCCTCGACCAGCGCCGCGAGGGCCGCGCAACCCCCGGCCTCGCGACCGGAATTGCTTGTGATGATAACGGGATAGCTGGCGGCCTTGATCGTCTCGGCCAGCCGGTCGATGGCCGCGCCGTCGGGCTGTCCTTCCGCCACCTTTGTCCGCGTCCGGCGCGGCACGTCGGCGCGCACCTCCTTCGCGAGCAGCTCTCTCGGGAGGGAAAGATAGACCGGCCCCGGCGGCGGCGCTTCGGCGATGTCGAGCGCGCGGATCGCGACGTCCCCGGCCTGCGAGGGGCTGCGCAGTTCGTAGTCCCACTTCACCGCCTCACGGATCATGCCGCCCTGGTCGAACATCTCCTGTGCCCAGTGGATGAAACGGGTTCGCGTCCCGTGTTCGCCCTCTTCCGTGACGGGCGTACGCCCCGCGCTCAGCACCACCGGCACGCAATCGCGCACGGCGTTCAGCGCACCGCAGACCATGTTCGCCGTCCCGACGCTGACATGCACCATCGCCACCTGCGCCCGGCGCGTCCGCAACGCATCCCCGTGCGCCATCGACACGGCAAGGTTCTCGTGCGGGACAGTGTAGGGCCGCGGTAACACGGTACCGGATGTCGACGACCTCTCGTAGGTTTCGATCACCGACGGAAAGTCGGTTCCGGCGACCGCGTAGAGCGCCTGGACCCCACCCTCGGACAGGGTCCTGAGGTAGAGTTCGGCGGCAAGTCCCGGGCGCTCGGACGCGTCGGAATCTGGCGTAGCTGACATGGGCTTCGTTCCTCTTCAATTTGTCCATATCTTAGGCTTCAACGCCCGGAGAGGGAAGCAGCCAAATCATGATCCGAACAGCCCGTGCCGCTGAAATTCTCTTTATTAATCAGATGACTTAGGCATCGGCCCGAAAACCAGCCAACCGCGAATAAAACGGTGACAGGACGGGGGCGGGCGGCTAACCTGAATACGCATACAAATCATGCACGACAGGGAACCCGGAAACATCGAAAGGACAGAGAGATGACCCTCCGCTACACCCATAGAAGCCTCCTTGCCGGAGCCGTCGCCGTGGCGGGATCTCTGGTCGCCACCACCGCCATCGCGCAGGCCCTCGGCCTCGGCACCACGCAAGGCGGCGCGACCGGACAGATCGGAACCGCGCTGGCCCAGGTGATCTCGATGAATTCCGATCTGCAGGTCATTCCGCAGATCAGCGCGAATACCTCGCAGTACATTCCGCTGCTCGATCAGGGAAAGCTTGAGCTTGCGATCGCGAACTATCCGCAGACCTACTACGCGGTCACCGGCACCGGCATGTCGACCGAGAAGTCCGAGAACCTGCGCCTCGTCGCGACGATGATGCCCTTCCTCGCCGCGCTCGTCACGGCGGAATCCTCGGGGATCAAGACCTATGCCGACATCAAGGGCCACAAGGTGCCGCGCTACGCCGACAATTCGCTTGGCGATTTCGTCGTCCGCGCCGCGCTTGCCGCAGGCGACCTGACCTACGCCGATGTGGAAGAGGTGCCGATCTCGAACTTCCCGCAGCAGTACGAGGCGTTCAAGGACCGCCGGATCGACGTGTCGATCGCCACTGTCGGATCGCAGGCCAGCTTCGACCTCGAAGCCTCCGTCGGTGACATTCAGTTCATCCCGGTGCCCGACTCCCACCTCGAGAAGTCCAGGGAATTCCTGCCCGGCGCCTACCTCCAGCCGATCGAGGCGAACGCGGACCTTCCCGGGCTCGACGAACCGACCAGCGTCTTCGCCTACGACTACCTGCTTTTCGCCAATGCCTCCGTTCCGGATGAGCAGATCGCGAAGGTGGCCAAGGCCGTTTACGAGGGTGAGGAGTTCCTGCGCAATTCCAGCGCGGTCTGGGCGGACTTCAAGAAAGAGGACCTGGGCAAGAAAGCCGACATTCCCTACCACCCCGGCGCCCTTGCCTTCTACAAGGAGATGGGCCTGACGAACTGAGCCCATCCGACCCGAACGCGAAAGGGGCGCGCCACACCGGCGCGCCCCTTTTCGTTTCCCGTCGCCGGAATGTCAGTCCCGCAGCGCCGCGATCCGGCCCGGCGCGTCTCGCATTCGCAGATAGTAGAGGAACAAGACAGCGATCCCTATGGCCGAGACCCCGAACTCCAGCACCGGGGGGCCGACCTGGCGCAGCGGGGCGATCATCAGAAGGCCAAGCAGCACGGCGCAGATCCGCACCGGCGTCGTGATCGGGCCAAGCGCGTGACCGATCAGACCCGCCGACACCAGGGTCAGCGCCGCCATGGAGCTGACGAAGACATAGGCGATCTCGTACCAGGGACCGGACATCAGCAGGCCGGGCTTGTAGATGAAGAGGAACGGCAGGAAATAGGCGATCCAGCCGAAGCGGAAGGCCTGTACCCCGGTCTTGATCTGTGGCGCTCCGCTGATGGAGGCCGCGGCATAGGCTGCCAGCGCGATCGGCGGCGTGATCATCGACAGCATGCCATAGTAGAACACGAACATGTGGGCGGACAGCGACGGGATCCCAAGCTGCACCAGGGCCGGCGCCGCCATCGTCGCCAGCAGCAGGTAGACGCCCGTTGTCGGCAAGCCGAGGCCCAGAACGATCCCGACAAGCGCCGTGACGACGAGCAGGCCGAAGAGGTTCTGGCCCCCGAACTGGATCAGGAACAGCGACAGCGAAAAGCCGAGACCCGTGGTCGCGAGCAGGCCGATGATCATGCCCGCCGCGGCGCAGATCAGCAGCACGTCGCAGACCTGCCCCCCGGTTTTCGCGATGCTCGACACCAGCTCTCTCGGGCTGAGCGCCGGGCCGGAGGAGACGCCGAAAAACCGCATTGCCCAGAACCCAAGCGCGACGACCACGATCACGCCAAGTGCCCAGATCGCGGCGACCTCCGCACGGGTGTTCCAGGCGAAGATGCTGCCCAGAAGGACGACGAATGCAATCAGCGGCAACCAGCCGTCGCCCATGACCTGCCGCATCGGCCGCTGCTCGATCCAGTCGGCGCTTTTGTGGTTGTCACGCCGCGCGATGAAGTCGATCTGCACATAAAGGGAAATGTAGTAGATCGCGGCCGGCAGGATCGCGGCCAGCAGGATCGACCTGTAGGGCATCTGCAGAAGCTCGGCCATCAGGAAGGCCGCGGCGCCCATCACCGGCGGTGCCAGCTGACCCCCGGTGGATGCGACCGCCTCGATCGCGCCGGCCTGATCGGCGCGGAAGCCCGACCGGCGCATCATCGGGATCGTCATCACGCCGGTCGACATCACGTTCGAAACCGCCGAGCCCGAGATCGAGCCGAAGAGGCCTGACGCGACGACGGCGATCTTCGCCGTGTTGCCCGGCCCCCGCCCGGCAAAGCGGGTGGCGACCTGGGTGAAGAACTCCCCGCCGCCCACGGCCAGCAGCACGCCGCCGAACAGCACGAAGATCACCACCACGAAGGCGGCGATCTGGAGCGCGGAGCCCCAGGTGCCCGCACTGTCCGTGCCGATGAACCGCATGACGTCGGCAAATTCCTGGCCGCGCCCGCGCAGCGGCCCCGGCACCAGGTTGCCCCAAAGCGCATAGGCGAACATTGCGAGCGTGATGATGACCAGCGTCCAGCCCACCACGCGTCGCAGTCCCTCCAGCACCAGAAGCGCCACGAGGATCCCGAGGATCAGCGACTCGGTCGGATACTGGAAGCTGCCTTCGGACAGCACCGGGAACCGGATGCAGACATAGACGCCGACGCCCAGCGACAGCAGCGCAAGGAGGGAATCGAAGATGAACCGCGGTCCGCCGATCTTCGGGATGTCCCGGCTGAAGGCGACGCACAGCGCGGCCCCCAGCATGAGACCCGCGACCTGTTCGGGATAGATCAGGAAGCCAAGGCGCTGCGGGATGGCCAGGACCCAGATGACGGCAACCAGTGGCACCAGAAAGGCCAGCACTTTCGCGATGGTCTCGGGCAGATGGCGGGCGGGGGACTGATCCATCGGGGACTCTATGGCAAGGGTCCGGGCCTGCGCGGCCCGGAGCAGGTGACAGACCCGGATCGCTCCGGGCCCGTATCAGATCACTGGCAGGTGTCTGCCGGCGACTCGGCGAACTTGGTCCATTCGCCGCCCTTGATCTCGATGACATAGCCGGGAAGTTCGGCGTCGTGACCGGCAAAGCAGATGTCATCCGCCAGGATACCGGAGAAGCGGACGCCTTCCATCCCGTCGACCAGCGCCTGCCGCTCTTCCTCGAGCTTTGCCGGATCGCCGGTGGTGCCCGCCGCTTCCATCAGCTGCTTCACAAGAAAGACGGTATCATAGGCCTGCGCGTCGGAGTGGTGCGCGCCCAGCTTGTGGATCCCGCGTTCTTCGGCGAGCTTGACGAATGCGTCGTCGAACATCTGGCTCTTCTCGGTGCGGCCCTTCCAGAAGCCCGCGACCACCAGGGTGCCGTCGCCTTCGGGACCGAAGAGTTCGACCACGTTCGGATCCGCGAAGATCTGCGACCCGATCACCCGGCCCTTGTAGCCCTGCCGGTGAAGTTCGGCGATCAGCTTGGATGCGGATTCAGGCAGCGCGGCCACGGCAACGATGTCGGGGTTGGTCTGCACGATCTTGGCCACCTGCGCCGACATGTCGAAGGTCTTCAACTGGACGGGGATCGGCTCTCCCACCTCGACGCCCGCCTCTTTCAGCAGCGCGGGGTAAAGCTTGGTCCCGGCAGAGTTCGCCACGACCTCGTCAGAGACGTAGACGATCTCGGCCGTCTTCATCGGCAGGCCCTTGTCCTTCATGGCGGCGAGCAGGCGGCCGAACTGCTTCTGTTCGTCCTCCGTCAGGCGCCAGCCGTATTTCTTGCCCTCGGTCAGACCCGGCGCGGACGAGGACGTCGGCAGCATCAGGATCTTCAGCCGCTCCGCATCGTTCAGCGCCACATTCGCCTCGCCCGAGGAGAAGGGGCCGACGATGGCCAGGACCTTGTCGTCCTGCGCCAGCGAGCGCGCGGCGACGGCGGCCTGCTTGGGGTCGGACCCGGTGTCATAGCGGAAGAGCTCGATCGGCTTGCCGTTGATGCCGCCCGCGTCGTTGATCTGCTGGACTGCGATGTCGACCGCCACGTTGGACGGCTCGCCCACGGATTTCAGAAAGCCGGAGCTGACGGAAATGTGGCCGATCTTGATGGTGTCCTGCGCCATGGCAGGCACCGCGGTGGCCAGTGCGGCCGCGGCGGCGAGTAGGATGCGTTTCCCGGACTTCATGGTCGTTCTCCCTGATGAAGGTGTCATGTGCCCGCTGGTTCGGGCTGCGGATCGCCGCCGAGGTATGCCTCGGTCAGCGCGGTGTTGCTCGACAGGGCATCGGCGCTGTCCTCGAGGACGACCTTGCCAAGTTCCAGCACGTACCCACGAGAGGCGATCTCGAGCGCCATCGTGGTATTCTGTTCGACCAGCAGGATGCTGATCCCGTCGCGATTGAGTTCTTCCAGAAGTCCGAACAGCCGCTCCACGAAGAGCGGCGACAGCCCGAGAGAGGGCTCGTCGAGCATCACCAGCCGGGGCCGGGCCACCAGCGCGCGCCCGATCGCCAGCATCTGCTGCTCCCCGCCGGAGAGTGAACTGGCGCTGGCATACTTTCGGTCCGCGAGGTTCGGGAACCGGTCGTAGATCGCGTCAAGATCTGCGGCCTCCTTGCCGTCGCGGCGCAGGTAGGCGCCCATCAGGAGGTTTTCGTGCACGGTCATCGACACGAAGATCTGCCGCCCCTCCGGCACCAGCACCATGCCCGAGGCGACCCGCGCCGCCGGGCTCTGGGTGGTGAGATCGCGCCCTTCGAATTCCACCTTGCCGCGCGTCGGTCGCACCGCGCCGTGCAGCGCCCGGAGGAGAGAGGTTTTCCCCGCCCCATTGGCGCCAAGGACAGTTACAATTTCCCCGGCGTCGACCCGCAGGTCGATGCCCTTCACGGCATGCGTTCGCCCGTAGATGACGTCGAGATTGCTGACCTCAAGCATTGGTCACCTCCCCCGCGTGGCGGCTGCCCAGGTAGGCCTCCAGCACCTGCGGGTCCTTCTGAACGTCGCGGGTCGGCCCGTCGTAGATCAGCCGGCCGAAGTTCAGCACCACTGCCCGCTCGCAGAGGCTCCGGACGAGGCTCATGTCATGCTCCACGATCAGGATGGTGATCCCGGTCTCGGAGACCTGCACAAGGAAATCGCGCAGCGCCGCCGTCTCGGACGGGTTCAGGCCCGCGGCGGGTTCGTCCAGCATCAGCAGCTTCGGCTTCGCCGCCAGCGCGCGGACTACCTCGATCTTCTTGCGGATACCGTAGGGCAGCGTCGCGACGAATTCCCCCCGGTAGGTGTCGACGTTCATGTCGGCCAGAAGCGACTCCGCCTCGCGCCGCCATTTCGACCGCGCCCCGAGCGGAGAACTCATGGCCCCCAAACTGCCCGCCTGGCTCTGCTGGCCCAGCATGATGTTCTCGACCACCGAAAGGTGCGGCATCAGGCGGATGTTCTGGAAGCTGCGCGCCAGACCACGACCGATCCGGTTGCGCGACGGCAGGCCGGTGATGTCCTCGCCATCGAAGATCACCCGTCCGGTGTCCGGGGTGTAGACGCCCGACATCAGATTGAAGATCGTCGTCTTGCCCGCCCCGTTCGGCCCGATCAGCGCCATCCGGGCACCGCGCGGCACGTCGAAGCTCACGTCGTCGATCACCTGCACGGCGCCGAAGGCCTTGGACAGCCCTTCCAGTCTGAGGATCGGCGCGCTCATTCCGCGGCCTCCCCCAGGCGGGCAGGCGAGCGGCGCAAGCTCAGCCGTTCGACCATCGCGCGGGTGATAAGCCCCTCGGGCCGGATCGCCATGAAGCCGACCGCCAGCACGCCGAGGATCACGAAGCGCCAGCTCTCGTCGGGCCGCGCGCCGTCTGGCACACCGCCGAAAAGCGTGACCACGAACTCCTTCGCCGCGGGCAGGACCTCTCTCAGCACTTCGGGCAGCAGGGTGAAGAAGGCCGCGCCGACCAGCGGACCCCAGGCTGTCTGCGTCCCGCCCAGCAGGACGTAAAGCAGCACGTAGATCGACACCATGGCGTTGAAGCCCTGCGCCTCGATGTAGCCGAAGTTGTGAGCGTAGAAAGCGCCCGACAGTCCCGCCAGCGCGGCGCCGAAGCCGAAGGCCGCGACCTTCACGTTGCGGATCGACACGCCCATCAGGTCCGACACGTCCTCGTCGTCGTGAATCGCCCGGATCGTCAGTCCGAAACGGGTGGACATGATGTAGAAGACCAGCAGCGCGACCAGGATCGCGGCGATCATCGGCACCTGCCATTCGACATAGCCGGGCACCGACATGCCCATGGCCCCGCCAAGCGCCTCGGTGTTCAGGATCAGCCCCGCGACGACCTCTGCGAAGGCGAAGGTCGCCAGCACCAGGTAGACCCCCCGCGTTCGCAGGATCGGGAATGCCAGCGCCACGCCGACAAGGCCCGCCATCACCGCGCCTGCCAGCAGCGTCAGCGCGACCGGCAGGCCGAGGTCCGCGGACAGCCAGCCCGCGGCATAGGCGCCGACCGCCTGGAACCCCGCCCCGCCGAGGTTCAGCTGGCCGGAGGCGACGGCGAGGAAGATGCCGTAGGCGAAGATCACGTTGATCGACAGGATCGCGATGATCCCGGCAAGATAGCCGCTCATGTCAGAGTTTTCCTTTGCCGATCGAGTGGTGGCCCAGAAGGCCGTTGGGATAGGCGATCAGCACGATCAGAAGCGCGCCCCAGACCACGACCTGCACCGTGTCCGCGCCGAAGAAGTGGACCGTCATCATCTCGAGCAGCCCGACGCAGAGACCGCCGAGAACCGCGCCCCAGATCGACCCGAGGCCGCCGATCACCATGCCCGCGATGGCCTTGGTGCCGATGTCCTCACCCATCATCGGGGAGACCTCGCCGTAGTTCACCGCAAAAAGCGCGCCAGCCAACCCGCAGAGCATGCCGGTCAGCATGAAGACGACGGGGACGATCCGCGTTGTGTCGACGCCGAGGATATTGGCCGCGTCCGGGTTTTCCGCGATGGCGCGCAGGCCACGCCCGATGCGGGAGCGTTTCATCATCTGCACCAGCGCCAGCACGATCAGCACGGTGATCACCAGGCTCACCAGTTGCGGAATCCGGACAAGGATCCCGCCAAGGTCCAGCGTCATGTCGGCGTCCGGCCCGGGAAAGCGCCGCGCCTCCGTGCCGTAGCCGATGCGGACCAGGTTCTCCACGATCAAAAGGAAGCCGAGGGAGCTGACCAGCGGGATCGCATGTTCGGTGCTGTCGCCGTACTTGGTCTTCAGATAGCGGAAGGTGAACCGCTCCACGATCAGCGACACCGCGATCGCGGCGAGTATCCCGATCGCCAGCGACAGCGCCCAGGGCAGCGGGCCGGAGATGCCGAAGGGGATGCCCCAGTAGCTCAGCGCCCAGCCCACCATGCCGGCCAGCATGAAAAGCGTGGGGATCGTGAAGTTCAGGAAGTTCAGGATGCCGATGGTCAGCGTGAAGGCCACGGCGACGGTCACGTAGACGCTGCCCAGCATGATCGAATTCACCAGCTGCTGAAGGAGAAGCATCAGATCCGCCCTGCCGCGTTGTGTACAAACTTGTGCGGCTGAAAACGGAAAACGCCTGCCGGTTTGCCGATCCACGCAAAGTGATTCAGAGCGTCTCGGCACAGCTTTTCATTCGAGAACCGCCTGGAAGCGATTGTTTTCGTTGGCATAGTTTTTACTCAATCCCCGTTTTTTGGCTTGATGTTTGGGAAAACCCCTTGTTGATTTGTCCAAACCTTTTGTACACATTGAGAAGGTCGTTTCGACCTGTCAAGCGCGGATAAGGAGGCAAGGCCGGGAATGAATGTGAAATCCGAGCAAGTGCTCATTGTGGGTGCGGGCCCTGTCGGACTGGTGGCCGCGGCCAGCCTGGCCGACGCCGGAATCCCCGTGACCATCCTGGAGCGGAGCGATGAACTTCCGCAGGATCTCCGGGCCTCCACCTTCCATCCGCCGACGCTGGACATGCTCGACCGGTTCGGCGTTTCCGAGAAGCTCGTCGCCCGGGGGCTGGTCTGTCCGAACTGGCAGTTCCGCGACCGCAGCGAGGGGATCATCGCGCATTTCGACCTCTCGCTGCTGAAGGACGAAACCAACCATCCCTACCGGCTTCAGTGCGAACAGTGGAAGCTGACAGAAGCGATGCGCGCCCGTTTCGAGGAAAGCGGCGGAGTCGAGCTGATCTACGGCGTCACCGCGCAAAGCGTCACGCAGGACGACGACGGGGTCACGCTGAGCTACCTCGATGCCGACGGGACCGAAGAGCAGATCACCGGGCGCTACCTGATCGCCTGCGACGGCGCGCATTCCGCGATGCGCAAGTCGCTCGACATCGAATTCGAGGGACTCACCATCCCCGAGATCTTCCTGTCGATGTCCACGGAGTTCGACTTCGCCGAAGCGATTCCCGACCTCGCCCCGATCGCCTACCTTACCGACCCGGAGGAATGGGCCGTGCTGCTGCGCACGCCCTCTCTCTGGCGCGTGCTGCTGCCGACCGACCCGGGCATGTCGGAAGATGAGATCAAGGCCCCCGCCCTGATGGAGAAGCGGCTCCAGAAGCTCTGTGCCAACGACAAGGGCTACGACATCGTCCACGCCACCGCCTACCGGGTGCACCAGCGCGTCGCGAAGGAATACGTCAAGGGCCGGGTCTTCCTGGCCGGGGACAGCGCGCACCTGAACAACCCGCTCGGCGGGATGGGCATGAACGGCGGCATCCACGATGCCATCAACCTGGTCGAAAAGCTGGTCCCGGTCTGGCGCGGCGAAGCCTCCGCCGACACGCTTGGCCGCTACGAGCGTCAGCGCCGCCAGGTCTGCATCGCCACGGTGCAGGAACAGTCGATGCGCAATCGCAAGATGATGGCCGAAAACGACCCCGCCGCGCGGGAAGCCTATCACCAGGAACTGCGCGCCATCGCCGCCGATCCCGTCCGCCACAAGGACTACCTGATGCGATCGTCCATGCTCCAGTCCCTCAAGGACCTGGAAAACGTCGCCTGAGCCCATTTCCGAAGGAACACCGACATGACCGACACGCTTGGCTACCGCATGAAATTCGGCGTCATCGCGCCGTCCACCAACACCTCCGTCCAGCCCGAGTTCGACGACATGCGTCCGGCCGGCGTGACGAACCACTTCTCCCGCATCCTGATCCCGGACATGCCGGTCAACTCGGACGAGGATTTCAACAACCTCGTCATGGGCATCCGCGCCGCCACGATGGACGCCATCGACGCGGTCAAGACCTGCTCTCCCGGCGCGATGGTCATGGGCATGTCGGCAGAGACCTTCTGGGACGGCAAGGAACGCGCCGACAAGCTGCAGGCCGAGATCGTGGAACGTGCGGGAATGCCTGTCGCCATGGGCTCCGACGCCTGCATGAACGCGCTCAAGTGCTTCGGCGACATCAAGAAGATCGCCGTCATCACGCCCTACATGCCGGTCGGCGACAAGCAGGTGGAACGCTACTTCACCGACTGCGGCTTCGAGGTTGTCCAGGTGAAGGGCCTCAAAAGCAAGAGCCCCATGCTGATCGCGCATGAGACCGAACAGACCCTTCGTGACGCGATCATCGAGGTGAACGACCCCTCGGTCGAGGCGATCATCCAGGCCGGCACCAACCTCGCCTGCGCGCGGGTCGCCATGATGGCCGAATTCTGGCTCGACAAGCCCGTACTCGCGATCAACACGGCGACCTACTGGCACGCCCTGCGGATGAACGGCATTCAGGACAAGGTGCAGGGCTTCGGTACGCTCCTGTCGCATTACTGAGCCGGGGCGATGGAATACGATTTCGTCCCCCTGCCGCACCGCAACCCGCTGAAATGGCCTGACGGCAAGCGGCTTGCCGTCATCCTTACGATCAACATGGAGTACTGGGACAAGACCCAGGACAGTGATAAGCCCTACTACCCCGGCGGCCCCGGCATCGTCGGCGGGTCGCTGGCCGGAAACGTATACGACAACCCCAACTTCACCTGGCGCGAATACGGTCAGCGCGTCGGGGTCTGGCGCATGCTGGACATCTTCGATGCCGAGGGTGTGCAGGCCTCCTGCACGATGAACGCCAAGATGGCGCTCGAGCGCCGGGCCGTGATCGACGCCGCCAGGGAACGCGGCTGGGAGATCGTGCCGCACAACTATGTGCAGGACGAATTGCTGACCGACTACATGTTCGACGAGGCGAAGGAACGCGACGTGATCCGCCGCACCCTCGACGTCTACGAACAGGCCGTCGGAAAGCCCGCGAAGGGGTGGCTGTCGTCCTCGCTGCGCTCCACCCTCAACACCGTCGACATCCTGGCGGAGGAAGGGCTCTACTTCATCACCGACCTGCTGAACGACGACCAGCCCTACATGGTCAGGACGCGCTCGGGCAAGCCGATGGTGTCGGTCTCCTACACGTCGGAGGTCAACGACTTCTCCTTCCTGCGGCAGGGTCTGACGGTGGATACCGGGTTCGCCATGTTCAAGGAACAGTTCGACTGGCTCTACGCGGAAAGCGCGACGAGCGGGCGGTTCATGAACATCGGCCTGCATCCGCATGTGATCGGCCAGCCGTTCCGGATCCGGGCGCTGCGCGACTTCATCCGGTACGCGAAGGGCTTTGACGGGGTATGGTTCGCCAATCGCGAGGAGATTGCAGATTGGTACCTGAAAACACACGCCTCCCACATACCGCCCAAGACATGACGCCGGACGACCTCTCGCCCATCGCCGACGAACTGGGCGACAGCCTTTCGCTCGACGGGATCGACCGTCCGGCGGACCGCGCCTACACCGGCATCCGCCGGGCGATCCTGTCCGGCGTGCTCAAGGGCGGCGCGCATCTCGGAGAGGTCGCGCTTGCCCGCATGACCGGCACCAGCCGCACTCCGGTGCGGGAGGCGCTGCGTCGGCTTGTCGGCGAAGGGCTGGCCCGGGACGAAGGGCGGTCGCGTTTCGTGGCGGAGTTCCCCTACGAGGAGGTCGCGGTGATCTTCGACATCCGCGCCCGGCTCGAAGGCTATGCCGCCCGTCTTGCCGCCGAACGGATCACCGCCGCCGAGCTCGACGAACTCGCCCGCCTGGTGGCAGAGATCGACAACCTCGCGGATCCCGACGGCACCTCCACGCGGATCCAGGACTTCGCACGGCTCAACACCGCTTTCCACGCGCAGGTTCTGGCCGCCACCCGCTCGCCCCAGATGCAAAGCCTCTCCGCGCAGGCGACCGCGATTCCGCTGGAACTCATCAAGCAGTTCGTCTGGTCGCAGCCCGTGAACATCCAGCGCTCCAACCGGCAGCACCGCGACATTCTCGACGCGCTGACGGCGCGCAACGGCAACTGGGCCGAAAACATCATGTCCGCGCATATCCTGTCGACCAAGCCGGTCCGACCCGCCGACGATCGCCCCGGCGAGACCCCGTGACCCCGATCCGCACCAATCCGAAAGCCCCCGCATGACCCACGCTTCCCTCAAAGACCGCGTCGTCCTCGTCACCGGCGCGTCGCGCGGGCTGGGGCGCGAGATGGCGCTGGAACTGGCAGGCGCCGGCGCCCGGCTTGTCCTGACCGGCAGCGCCATGACCGACGCCCTGCGCGCGGTCGAGGCGCAGATCGACCCCGACCGCGTCCTTGCGATCGCCGCCGACGTCGCGGACCCCGCTGCCGCCGCGAAGGCCGTCGCGCAGGCGGAAGAGAGGTTCGGCCGCATCGACGTGCTCATCAACAACGCCGGCCGCGGGATGCGACTGGTCAGCGAAAGCTTCAACACGGTCCCCACGAAGTTCTGGGAAACCGCGCCCGACGCCTGGGCCGCCATCATCGCGGCCAACGTCAACGGCGCCTTCCACATGGCCCGCGCGGTGACGCCCGGCATGATCGCCCGCGGATTCGGCAAGATCATCAACGTCTCGACCTCCGTCCCGACGATGATCCGGCGCGGCTACGCGCCATATGGTCCATCGAAGGCCGCGCTCGAGGCGGCCTCCCGGGTCTGGGCGCAGGACCTCGCCGATACCGGCGTCGACGTGAACATCTATCTGCCCGGCGGGGCCGCGGATACCGACCTCCTGCCCCCCGGACCGGCGAAGAAGGGCGCGGACGGCAACCTGCTGCCCGCCGACGTGATGCGCCGCGGCGTGCTTTGGCTCTGCTCCGACCTCTCGAACGGCGTGACCGGCGGGCGCTTCATCGCGCGCTACTGGGGCGACACCGACGATGCCACCGCGAATGCCGAAGCGGCGCGCGACGATGCCGTGCTCTGGCCGGTGTGAGGGTCGCATGCTTTGCTTCGGACAGACCCGCATCGACAAGATCACCGACCTCGACCCCTTCGTCCTGCCGGCCTCCCTGCTGCTGCCGGGCCGCGACCTGTCCGAGCTGGCGCATGAGGCCGCGCTGCTGGCCCCCGACCATGTCGACTTCACCGCCGGCACGTTGCTGATCAGCCTGCATTCCTTCCTGCTGCGCACGGACACCCTGACGATCCTAGTCGATACCTGCGTCGGCGAATGCAAGCCCCGCCCCCGCCGCGCCGACTGGGACAACCGGCAGGCCACCGGCTACCTCCGCCGCCTCGCCGGCGTCGGTGTGAAACCCGAGGAGGTGGACGTCGTCCTCTGTACCCATCTTCACGCCGATCACGTCGGCTGGAACACGCGGCTGAAGGACGGCAGATGGGTGCCCACCTTCCCGAACGCCCGCTACATCATGGGTCAGGACGAGCTCGCCCACTGGCAGGCAGAGGAAGCCGCCAGTCCCGGCGCGCACAACCATGGCGCCTACACCGACAGCGTCCTGCCGGTGATCGAGGCCGGGCTGGCCGAACCCGTGGCAGACGGGTTTGCGCTGTCCAAAGGGCTCAGGATCATCCCGCTCCGGGGCCATTCTCCCGGCCAGGTCGGGCTGGAGCTCGAGAGCGAAGGAGAGGGCAACGCAGTCTTCTGCGGCGACGCGATCCACAGCCCGGTGCAGGTCTTCCGCCCGGACTGGAGCAGCGGCTTCTGTCACGATCCCGCGCAGGCCGCCGCCACCCGCCGGACCCTGCTCGACCGCGCGGCGGACCAGAACCTGCTGCTTCTCCCCGCGCACACGCGCAAGGCTTTCGGCTTCCGCGTGCGCAGGGAAGGCGCCGGCTACCGGCCGGACATGGTCTAGGATGGTCCGCTCAGTCCCGCGCCTGACGACGGCGCACCCGCGTGCGATAGGTCATCTTGTCCGCCGGATGCCAGTTGACCGAGGCGATCAGGATCCCGCGCGAAGTCAGGTAGCGCCGCAGAAGCTGCAGCGACAGCGCGCCCTCCCGCAGCCCGATCGCGCGCGACACGTTCTGCGGCATGGGCAGCGCGCGGACCTCCTGCTGCGCCTCGATGATGGTTTCCCGCGACCGGGTTTCCAGCAGGTCGAAGAAGGGACCGTTGTGGTCAGCGAAGGACGGGATGTAGTCGCGGAACCGCTCGGGCACGTAGCTCTGGATGAAGCAGAGCGGACGCCCACCGGGCGCGGTCCAGCGGACGCCCTCCACCCGGATCCACCGCTCGCCCTCCCGGACGGGGCCACCCTCGCCGCCGATACTGCGGGCCAGTCCGGCGTCCAGCACGACTTCTTCGCTGCCCAGAACGACCAGGTATGTGTCCACGGCGATCTGGAACAGCTCCTGAAGCGACTCGAAGGACTGGTAGTAGCTGGCCGATGGGTTGGCCGTCAGCACGCGGGTGCCCATGCCTTGCCGCCGTTCCACGTAGCCATCCTGCATCAGGTTGCGCAGCGCCGACCGGATGGTGAAGCGGCTGGTGTCGAATTCCTCCGCCAGTTCGATCTCGGTCGGCATCAATGACCCGACCGGATATTCGCCCTCTGAAATCCGCTCCTGCAGGGACCGCTGGATACGCACATATAGGGGCGCATCGGCGCCGGGCACCTGCGCGATGGTCCGATCGCTGTTCACTGCCGGTCTCCCTATTGAACCAACCCCGACGCCATTGTGTGCAATCGACAGGTTTGTCCAGCCACTCCTTCGACGCGCGGGCAAATCCGGTGCAAATAGCGCCCATCCGACCCTATTAGTATGGACAAATCCAAGACCAGCTGCCAAATGTCCATGTGACCTTCCCCGGATGCCAAGATGACGTACCGCCACGCCTCAGCCTACGCCTACCGCGCCAAGCTCGGCCTCATCGTTCCCCCCACCAATACGGTGAACGAGGCGGAGTGGATGAGGATGATCCCCGAAGGCGTGACCTTCCACACGCACCGGATGCCGCTGCATGGCGCGGGGGAACGCGAGGCGCTGATGCGCGATCTCTCCGCCTCGGTCGGGCTGCTGGCGCAGTCGGGCGTCGATGCCGTGGCCTATGCCTGTACCGCAGGCAGCATGACCGTCCCCGCGACCCAACTGCCCGAGGACGCCTCCGCGGCCACCGGCCAGAAGGTGCTCACCACCTCCGCGGCGCTGGTCGACGCCCTCCGCGCGCTCGGCGCCAGCCGCATCTCGGTCGCGACGCCCTACGCGCAGCCGGTGAACGATCACGAGGTCGAATTCCTCGCCGCGCACGGGGTGGAAACGCTGGCCATCGCGGGCCTTGGCATCGGAGCGGGCGGGCCGCATGAATTCGTCCGGATCGCCCGCACCCCGCTTGACCGCGTGCGGGCCCATGCCATCGACATCTTCGACCCTGCAAGCGACGCGCTGCTGATCGCCTGCACGGATTTCCCCACGCTGCCGCTGATCCCCGACCTCGAGGACAAGCTGGGCGTGCCGGTCGTCACCTCCAATCAGGCGACGCTCTGGTCCATGCTCCGCTCCGTCGGCATCGACGATCGCCTGCCCGGACTGGGCCGGCTGTTCGCCGACCACTGAGACAGAAAATAGAAAGGACACCCCCCATGCCTGACGCCTCTATCCGCGCCGCCCTGAAGAACGGCGATTTCGTGCTCGCCCCCGGCGTCTTCGAACTGATTTCCGCGCTGATCGCCGACCGCGCCGGTTTTCCCGCGCTCTACGTGACGGGCTACGGCACCGTCGCCTCCGCGCTCGGCCTGCCCGACGCCGGACTTGCGACCTATTCCGACATGCTCGACCGGATCTCGCTGATCTGCGAACGCACGACCACCCCGGTGATCGCCGATGCCGACACCGGCTACGGCGGGCTTCTCAACGTCGCCCACACCGTTCGCGGCTACGAGCAGGCGGGCGTGACGGCGATCCAGCTTGAGGACCAGGAATTCCCCAAGAAGTGTGGCCATACGCCGAACCGGCGGGTTGTCCCGCTTGAGGACATGATCAAGAAGATCGAGGTCGCGGTGGACAGCCGCCGCTCGGACGATTTTCTCGTGATCGCGCGTACCGACAGCCGGACCGGCCTCGGCATCGACGAAGCGATCCGCCGCGGCAAGGCCTTCGCCAAGGCCGGCGCCGACGTCGTCTTCGTCGAAAGCCCCGAGAGCGAGGAGGAGATGAAGCGCATCGCGGACGAGATCGACGCCCCCCTTTTCGCCAACATGGTCAACGGCGGCCGCACGCCGCTCCTGTCCGCCGACCGGCTGAAGGAGCTTGGCTTCTCCATCGCGATCCACCCCGCCGTCGGCTTCCTCGCCATGGGCGCCGCGCTGGAAAAGGCCTATGGTGACCTCAAGACGCATGGCGAGACCACCGATGCCATCGACCTCTACGACTTCGCGAAGATGAACGAGGTGCTGGGCTTCCAGGCTGTCTGGGACTTCGAAAAGAAATACGCACAGGTCTGAAGGAAAGGGGAGCCGGACATGAGCAATCTCCAGGAAAACTACGCCAAGGCCTATTCCAACAAGTCGGGCTACGGCGAGCGCCCCGCGCTTGTCCTCGTCGACTTCGCCCACGCCTATTTCGACCCCGACTGCGTGCTCTACGGGGATGAGGGCTGCCGCGTCGCCCTCGCCTCCGCCCTGCGCGTGCGCGCCGCGGCCCATGCGGCGGGCGTTCCGGTGATCCTGACCGAAGTGACCTACCAGAAGGGCCTCGGCGGTATGGACGGCGGGCGCTTCTTCGAGAAGGCCCTGCCGCTCAAGTCGTTCATGCAGGGGGAAGAGACCGCGCGCTTTGCCGACGGCCTGACCCCGCGCCCGGACGAACTGATCGTCTCGAAACAGTACCCCTCGGCCTTCTTCGGCACCTCGCTGGCCTCCACCCTCACGGCGGCGGGCCGGGACAGTGTGATCCTCACCGGGCTGACGACCTCCGGCTGCATCCGCGCCAGCTGCATCGATTCAATGTCCTACGGCTTCAAGACCATCGTCGTGGCAGAGGCCTGCGGCGACCGTCACAAGGACCCGCACGAGGCCAACCTCTTCGACATGAACGCCAAATACGCCGACGTCGTGTCGGAGGAGGAGATCATCGCCTATCTCGGCGCACTCGCCAGCGCCAAAGCGGCGGAATGACCGAGCGGCGCATCGCGCTTCTCGGCGGCGCGGGCGGCATCGGCCGCGTCCTCGCCGCCGAACTTGCCGAGCGCGGGGACGAGGTGATCACCCTCGACCTCGAGGGCTCGCTGGACCGGCACGGCGTCACCGGCGGCATCGCCATCGACATCACCGACGAAGCCAGCGTCACCCGCGCCTTCGGGCAGCTTGGCGGCGCGCTCGACGGCTTCGTGAACCTGGCGGGCTACAACTCGGACCTGATCCCCCTCGACCGGATGGAGACGCGGTATTTCGACGACATCCTGACCGCCAACCTGCGCGGCGCCTTCCTGGCCGCGCGCGCGGCCGCGCCGCTTCTGACGGACGGTGGCAGCATGGTGAACATCGCCTCCGGCCTCGCCTCCCACGTGCGACCCGGCTACGGCGCCTATGCCGCCTCCAAGGCGGCGGTGATCGCGATGACCAAGACGATGGCGCTGGAACTGGCCCCAAGGCTGCGGGTCAACGCGGTGGCGCCGGGGCTGGTCGATACCGCCTTCCTGCGCGGCGGGACGGGGCGGTCGGACGAAACTGGCGACAGCATCGTCGATCTCGACGCCTACCGGTCGATGACCCCGCTCGCCCGGATCGCCACGCCCGAAGACGTGACCGGGCCGATCCGCTTCCTTCTCGGGCCCGACAGCCGGTTCATGACCGCCCAGGTGCTCTGGGTGAACGGCGGCGGCTACGCGCCCTGACGGGACTTTTGCATTGATTGATATGCGCTGATCATTCGCGTGGTCTGATGGCGCGGGTCATGCCACCGGGAAAGGTATTTCAATGAACCGGGTTTCGCCAGAACGCCCGGTTCTTCGTGGTGCCTGTCCGCTTCATCCAGATGCCATCCGGCGGCTGCAGGCGGTCCGAGCACAACGACGGCTTACCGGGACTGCGCAGGCGACGATCTGAGCGTGCGGAAACCGAGAGCCCTTCAGGCGCGGCGATGTCCATGCTTTCCACGGCCAGGTGCTCAAGCCTGCCGAGTGGCTCCGAACGACGTGGCATGGCCTCGGAAACAAGCTGCCGTCAGGGATGGGAGGGGGACCGGATCGCCTGGCTCAACGCCGCCAGATCCGGGGCCGCGCCATCCAGCAGCGCGGCGATGATGCGGGTGGCCGCGTCGTCTGAATGGCGCCGGGAGAGGTTCGCCCGCACCTTCGCCAGCACGGCATCCTCCCCGATCTCCCGGCCCGGCGCGCCGCGCACCGTTTCGACCGAGACGTCAAGCCTCCGACCATCCGTCGTGCGGGTCTCGATCCGCGCCGGGAAGCGCGCGGGGAAACCGGACTCCGTCCAGGGTTCCAGCGACATGCGGCGGGCCAGCGCCACGACCTCGTCCCGCGGCGCATGCTCGAAGCTCGCCACATCCACGCGCCCGTCCGTCAGCATCAGCGCGATGCAGTAGGGCAGTCCCCATTTGCCGTCATAGCCGGAAGACGGCGCCTGCCGCCTCGTCCAGGGCTCCGCGATCAGAGCCAGTTCCTCGACGGGGACATGCAGCGTCATCGTCTCGACCGTATCGGGCGTGACGCCATCGGCCATCAGCCGCTCGGTCAGTTCCAGAAAGGGGTGTATGTAGTGACACGCCGGGTAGAGCTTGAATGCCGCCTCGGGCAGATACCAGCGCGCGCCGAGGTCCTTCAGCGTCGCGTCGAGCCCTGCGGGATCGGCACCGAAGACGCGCATCGGCCCGAAGCGGTTTTCCAGAATGTCGGAAGGACCGGTCATGCCGCCGCGCGCAAGCCGCGCTGCCATGATGCCGGTCTGTGCCGCCCAACCCGGGTTCAGTGCCTTCACGCTCGCGCCCTCGGAAAGGAAGGCGAGCATCCCCGACGCCTGCGACCCGGCTATTCCGATTGCGGATATCATCCTGTCACGGTCCAGCCGCCACACCCGCGCAGCCGCGAGCGCCGCACCGATCGCGCCTGCGACAGAGGTCACCTGCACGCCGCGGGCCTGAAACGCGCCGGGGGCGGCCAGCCCGATGCGGATCATTGCCTCCCAGGCGATCACGAAACCGGCGAGCATCGCGGCGCCGTCCGCATCCGCCTCCTGCGCCGCCGCGAGCGCGATGGGGGCCGCGACGGCGCTGCCGTGGATGACCGATGCGACATGGGTGTCGTCATACTCGAGCGAATGGATGAGGCAGCCGTTGAGCATCGCGGCTTCCGCGGCCGAGGCACTTCCGCCCGCGAGACTGCACGCCTTGCCGGCGTTCTGCATCTCGTCGACCCAGCCGCGTTGTCCGGGTCCCGAAGACGCAGCGACGCCGACACCGATTGCGTCCAGCAGATGCAGACGTGCGGCGCGCATCATGTCCGGCGGCAGCGCCAAAGGGTCGAGGTCAGCCGCGAAATCCGCCAGTTGCCCTGCGGCGGTCATGGCGCGTTCCGGATCTCGTCCATGGCGGTCATGCCGGCGAGACGTCCGAGGACCAGCGCCGTGACAAGCCCGTTGCCCGACGCATATCCCATCGCGCCGGCCCGCCCGCTGATTCCCGCCGCCGCGCCGCCCCCGGCGAATAGGTTCGGGATCACCCCGCCTTCCTGCCTGCGCACCCGCGCCCGGGCATCGGTCAGCAGTCCGCCCTGGGTGTGGAACAATCCCGGCTTTACCCGCGCGATCGCCAGCTCACCCTCGAAAGGCGCCTTGTTGAAGACCGTGCGGCCGAAGCGGTCCGCACATGCGCCCGATGCGGCGCGCCGGTAGTGCGCCAGCGTTTCCGACAAAGCGTCGCCGTCGATGCCGGCGGACTCGGCCAGCGCCAGGGGATCGTCAGACCACCGCATGGCGCCCATTGCGGACATCTCGGCGTATTCCTCTTCGGCCATGGCGATCTCGTGAATCCGCCTGTCGTAGATCGCCCAGGCGAATTCGCCCTGCGCCATGACGGTCGCGGCATAGCCCGAATAGCCGTCCATTTCGTTGCCGAAGCGGCGGCCGTCCTTGCCCACGAGGATCCCGCCCTTCTCGATCGTGGTCCAGGACAGCAGCTGACCCTGCGGATAGGCGACCGCGGCATATCCCTGATAGGCTGCCATGTTGCCCATCTCGGCGCCAAGTGCCCGCCCCCAGAGCACGGCCTCGCCCGTGCTCCCGGGTGCGCCGAAATATTCCGCGCCCGCGATCTCGGGCAGGAATTCGGCGACGAGGTCACGGTTGGCTGCGAAACCGTTGGTCGCCAGAAGGACCTTCTTCGCGCGGATCGGCTCACCGGCCACGATGGCGCCCTGGACGGAGCCGTTGTGGACGACAAGCGACTCGGCTGCGTTGCCGACCGCGAGGGGAATATCGCGCGTTTCGACAAAGGACAGGAGGTCATCGACCAGATCCTGGCCCCGCCTCGATCGCGGCGCGTGCAGCCGCTCGACCGAGTGCCCGATATGGCGGTAGGCCGTGATCAGCTCCATCCGAGCGCCAAGATCGTCGATCAACCATTCGCACAACGGCGCGCATTCCCTCGCCACCATTTCCGTGATCTCGTCTGCATCGTGATGCCCGGCGGTCCGGATCAGATCCTCGATCATCCGCTCCGGGCTGTCCTCGATGCCGGCTTCTTTCTGGAAACGGCTTCCCGCCCCTGGAATAGACCCGGTGGAGAGCGACGAGTTGCCCCCGGGACGCTCCCGCTTTTCGACGATGGCGACGCTGCCTCCCGCGTCATGTGCCGCGATCGCGCCGGCAAGGCCGCAGGCCCCGGCCCCGATGACGAGCAGGTCAAGCTCGTCGCTCATGCCGCCACCATCGCGTTGACGGTGTCGCCCCAGTCCCGGGCAAGTGCATCCGGATCGAGGTCCATGATCGCGGACAGCACGCCGCCCATCCGCGGATAGGGTCCGGAGACGATACCCCGGATCTTCTCGCGTATTTCCGGCGGGTCGAATGGCAGGTCCGGACCGCCGCGCGCACTCAGCACCTCTTCGCTGTGCGTCGCGCCGTCGGTCATGGTCCAGGTCACGCGGGTCGGGCGGTCGTTCGGCCAGTCGGGCACGGGCTCCCATGCCGCCACGCTTACCTTGTGCCGCAGTTCGGCCACGCGGGGATGCGACAACGCCGGCGCCGAGAATGCCTCGAACCCGCCGGAGCCGTGAACGGCCGCCGTCGCGGCGATATGCTGGATGGAGAACTTGCCGGCTATGGTCGTTTCGGGATCGGGGTTGTCCATCACCCGCGCCTTGAAATGCGTATCCAGATGAATCTGCGCGAGATCCGACACCGACGCGCGCTGCGCCAGCTTCATGGTCGCCTCGATTGCCGCATGCCCGTATTGGCAGCACGCGAAAACCTTGTGATATCCGTCCGAGATCGCCCATTGCGCCCCCAGCTCTCCGGTCAGTTCGCCAGCGTTCGGCGTGGCTCCGAAGGCGTCGACATAGACGTCATGAAGCGCGCTCGGCAGACCCTTGATCCCGATGGCGGCCCAGTCGGTGGCGCGCAGCGCGGTCTGCGCCGCGATGCCCGGCCAGACGTTGCGGCAGAGCGAGCCCTTGATGGGATGGGTGTAGGGACCCGGCAGAACCATTGTCGCGGCCGAGCCTACGGCGCCCATGGCGACATCGAGCGGAACCCTGCGCAGCATCGACAACGCCGCCGCGCCCCCGACCGCCGCCAGAGAGCCATGCGGATGGAGCACGAGATTGGCGAAGGTGAAGCAGCGCGCGACGCGCCCGACGATCTCGTATCCCAGGACAAGCGCGCGCAGCACCTCTTCGGTACTGTGGCCCTCGGCCTCTGCCTCGGCCAGGAGCACGGGCAGGCAGTAGATGCCCGCATGACAGATGACCTTGCGGTAGCCCTCGTCGAGCTCGGCCCAGTCCGACGCCGAACCGTTCGCCATCGCCGCCGAATAGCGATCCATCCGGACGTTGCGGGCGTTGAAAACGGTGGCCTCTGCCGGTCCCGAGGATTTCGCGACGCCGTCCTGCAATGCGACCAGCTCGGGTTCGTCCCTTGCAGCGACAATCGCGGCCAGATCGTCGGCCAGAACAAGGGCCGCACGTGTCCGGACGGTTTCGGGCAGGTCGCGCCACTCGACGCCCGCACAGAACCCGAGAAGGCTTTCCAGACCGCTGGCGATATTCTCGGCACTCATCTGCGATCCTCCCACCTGTCACAAACTGTAAACAGTTGACGACTGGCGCACGGATTTGTCAAGCCGTGCCCGGGCAGGAAGGTCGGTTCGCGCCGGGATGCCTATTCCCGGGCGAGAAAGTTCCAGGGATGGTTTTGCCGCAGACCGTCGCGGAAGCGCGAAATCTCATCGAGGTGACTTCGGGTCAGGTCGATATCGTCCCAGCCGTTCATGAGTTTGGTTCGCCGAACCGGGTCGATGTCGAAACCCACGGCAAGCCCGCCTGCGGTGATCGTCCTGTCCTCGAGGCTCACCCGCGCCTGACCGGGCCTTTCGAGCGCCTTCAGCAGCGCCGCGCTGTCAGCTTCTGTCACCTGCGCCGCCAGCAGGCCATTGTTTGCGGCATTGCCCGCGAAGATGTCACCGAAGCTCGGCGCCACAATGACCTGAAATCCCGCGTCCGCCAGCGCATAGACCGCCGCCTCGCGCGACGATCCGCCGCCGAAGTTTCGCGCGGTCACGAGGATCGACGCGCCGCGGGCCTCGGGACGGTTGAGCGGAAATTCCGGATCGGGCGTGTCGCCCTCGCGCCGCAGGTCGTGCAGCAGGAACCTTCCGTAACCTTCCGAGCGCGGCGTGGACATGAAGCGCGCGGGGATGAGCTGATCGGTGTCGATGCCCTCGCGCGCAAGGGCGACGGCGAGACCCTCATGCACTGTCCAGCCTGCCATCAGCCTCTCTCTTTCATCAGTTCGCGCACATCGGTCAGGGCCCCTTCGACCGCCGCTGCCGCGACCATGGCTGGCGACATGAGATGCGTCCGGGCCCCCGGCCCCTGCCGGCCGCGGAAATTCCGGTTGGTGGTCGAGGCGCAGCGCTTTCCCGGCGGCACGAGGTCGCCGTTCATGCCGACGCACATGGAACAACCGGCATCGACCCACTCCAGACCCGCATCGCGAAAGATCCGGTCGAGCCCTTCGGCCTCGGCCTGTGCCTTGACCACCATCGAACCGGGAGAGACGAGACCGGGCACCTTTGCCCTGCGGCCGTCCAGCACGGCGGCTGCGGCGCGCAGATCCTCGATCCGCGCATTTGTGCAGGACCCGATGAACACCTGATCGACCGGCGTGCCGATCAGGGGGCGGCCCGCTTCCAGACCCATGTACTCGAGAGCGTCGCGGACCTTGCGCCCCTGCCCCTCGGGCAGATCCTCCGGCTTCGGCAGGGCCGCGTCGATGGGAAGAGAGTCTTCCGGGCTGGTACCCCACGACACCGTCGGCGCGATCGTGGCGGCATCGATGACAAAGTCCCGATCGAAATTCGCCTCATCGTCCGATCGCAGGGCGCGCCAGGCCTCGACGGCCCGGTCGAACCCGGCGCCGCGGGGCGCGAATGTGCGCCCCTCGACATAGGCGAATGTCGTCTCGTCCGGCGCCACCATGCCAAATCGACCGCCGCCCTCGATCGAGAGATTGCAAAGGGTCATCCGCCCCTCCATCGAGAGCCCCTGCACGGCCTCCCCCGCATATTCGATGGCATGCCCCCGGGCGCCGTCCGCGCCAAGTCGCGAAATCCAGCCAAGTGCCATGTCCTTCGCAGTGACTCCGTGCGACAGCGTCCCTTCGAACCGGATGCGCATCGCGCGCGGCTTCACCTGCCAGATCGTCTGCGTCGCCAGAACATGCGCCACCTCGGTCGCGCCGATGCCGAAGGCCAACGCGCCGAAGGCCCCGTGGGTCGAGGTGTGGCTGTCGCCGCAGACCATCAGGACACCGGGCAGTGTCAGGCCCTGTTCCGGCCCGACGACATGCACGATCCCCTGAGCGGCGGAATAGAGATCGAAGTGACGCAGCCCATGCGTCCGGGCGTTTTCGCGCAGCGTACGGATCATCGAGCGGATGGAATCGTCGGCCCCCCCGGCTTCGCGGTCGCGCGTCGGGGCGTAGTGATCGGCCACGGCCGTGGTCAGCGACGGTTCCGCCACCGGAAGGCCGCGCTCGGCCAGCTTGCGGAATGCGTGGTGCGACCCTTCATGCAACAGGTGCCTGTCGACCCAGAGCAGCGAGGCACCGTCGTCCCGCCGGTGGATCTCGTGCATGGCCCAGAGGCGGTCGAGCAGTGTCAGGCTCATGCTGTCCGATCCTTCTGACCCACGACCGGCGTCCAGCTTCGGTTGCCCGTCCCACCGGTCCGGTCCAGTTCCATCTGCAGACGGAACCGGTCCGGCCGATAAAGCGCCAGCAGCACCTCGACACCACGCCCCGCCGCGTCCCGCACCACCCGCTCGATCTGAAGAAGGGGCGCACCCGCGGCGGTCCCGAGCGCCTCGGCGACCTCCGGGCTGGCAAGCGTGGCGCCGACAGTCTGGCTCGCGCTGTCGATCTTGATCCCCGAGCGTTCGAGCAGCCGGAACAGCGGCGTCGTCGCAAGATCGGATTCCGAAAAGTTGCGGGCGATGGTTTCCGGCACGAAGGTCGTGAGATGGGAAAACGGTTCGCCCCCCGCCAGACGAGTCCTGACGGCGATCTGCACCCTGTCGGACGTCCCCAGCGCGAGCGCCTTCGCCACGGATTCGGGCGGTACCGCATAGCTGAACGCCAGAAGCCGCGCCTCGCTTGCCTCCGACATCTCGAGCAGTTGCGGCATGAGGGTCGTGAAGTCCCCGTTGAGCGGTGTGGGACCGCTCCCGTTGCGCACGAGGGTCGCGCTGCCCGGCCGCTTCTCGATCATGCCCTCCGAGGCCAGCGCCTCGAGCGCCCGCCGGACGGTCACGCGGGAGACCTCGAATTCCCGCGCCAGCCGCTGTTCTCCCGGCAGGGCGCTGCCGTCGCGGTAGTCGCCCCGGGCCATGCGATCGCGCAGCAGAAGATAGACGCGGCGCGCCTTGCCGCCTTCCGGCGGACCCACCTCGACCGTCTGTGCAAGCTGGCTGTTCATTCCTGTAAGATTATCCCCGAAGCCGGCGTGAACTCAAGAAGGATGTCTACTTGCCAAGCGCCAGACCGTGATACTAGTATGACACCAACCTGTACTAAATATGATACAGGATACCATACAAGAATGCCAGCGGAGGACGATGTGCCGATCATCGAGCTTCATCTGATCGAAGGCTACAGCGCGGCCGAGCGGGCCAGGCTTGGCCAAGCCGTTACCGCCGCTGTCCAGACCGTTGTCCCGGCCAGCGCCGATCTGATCACCGTGCTGACCCATGAACACTCAGCCATGAACTACATGCGCGGCGGCACGACCCGGACGCCCGCGCCGGCCCTGCCAGACCCTGTGCAGACGGTGCGCGCCTACCTAGATGCGATGGAGGCGCGAGACCTTGAAAGGGCCGCTTCCTACCTGGCCGACGGCTTCCGCATGACATTCCCCACTGGTCGGCAGATGACCCGGATCGACGATCTGATCGAATGGTCGAAGTCGCGCTACCGCTTCGTGCGCAAGACCTATGACCGTTTCGACGTTTCCAGCACGCCGGATGGCACCGTCGTCTACTGCTTCGGAACGCTTGAGGGCGAGTGGCCCGACGGCAGCGCGTTCTCGGGCGTCCGTTTCATCGACCGCTTCGCCCTCGAGCGCGGAAAGCTCGCCGTCCAGGATGTCTGGAACGACCTCGAAGCCGTGCGCCCGCGCTGAGACCCAAGGATGACCATGACCCAGGAAATAGACCCGATCACCCTCGCCGTCCTCGCCGGGCGGATGGAGCAGATCGCCGACGAGATGGACGCGACCCTGTTCCGCGCCGCCTTCAACCCGATCATCGCCGAGGCGCATGACGCGTCGCACGGGCTTTACGATGCCGCGACCGGCGACACGCTGGTGCAGGGCAAGTCGGGCCTGCCGATCTTCGTGGGCGTCATGGCCTTCGCCGTCAAGGCGGTGATCGAACGGGCGGAAGTGGACGACGAGCTGCGTCAGGGCGACACCTGGATATTCAACGACGCCCATATCGGTGGCACCCACCTGTCGGACATGCGCCTTGTGCGCCCCTATTTCCGCGACGGCGAGATCTTTTGCTACCTTGCCTCCGTCGGTCACTGGCACGACCTGGGCGGCCCTGTGCCGGGCAATTACAACCCGTCCGCCACCGAGGTTTTCCAAGAGGCGCTGGTCCTTCCGCCGGTCAAGCTGCAGCGCGCGGGGAAGATACAGCAGGACATCGTCGACATCATCCTGCGCAATACGCGTCTGCCGCAATCCGCCATGGGGGATCTGTCGGGGCAGATCAACGCGCTCGACCTTGGCGTGCGCCGGATGGATGCGCTGCTGGACGAATACGGGGTGGCGACGGTCAAGGCGGCACTTTCGGCCCTGTCGCAGCGGGCGGAGGCGCTGGCGCGGTCCGAAATCGCGGGCATGCCGGATGGTCGCTGGACCGCCGAGGACTTCATGGACAACGACGGCAGCACCGACACGCCCCTGCCCGTCCGCGTCGCGCTCGAGGTGGAGGGCGACCGCCTGTCGCTGGACTTTACCGGAACCGCGCCCTGCTGCGCCGGACCGATCAACATCGCCCTGCCGACCGCGATCGCCTGCTGCTACGTGGCGATCAAGCACATCTTCCCCTCGCTGCCCGCCAATGCCGGTGTGATGCGCCCCATCGACATCACGATCCCGGAAGGCAGCCTGCTTTCCGCCGAGTTCCCGTTGCCCACGGGCGGATACACCGAAACCATCCTGCGCATGATCGACGTCATCTTCTCGGCCGCGGCACAGGCGATGCCCGAAAAGGTGGTCGCCAACGCCTATGGCACGATCAACGCGCTTTCGATCGCCGGGCGCAAACCAGACGGCAAGCGGTGGGTGATGTTCTCGTTCTATGGCGGCGGGCACGGCGCGCAGATCGATTGCGACGGGCTCAACCACGGCTCGGCGCCGATCTCTACCGCGACAATCCCACCGGCCGAGATCCTCGAGGCGGCCTATCCGGTCATCTTCCGGCAATGGGCGCTGCGCGACGGATCGGGCGGCACGGGCGCGCATCGCGGCGGGCTGGGCGCGGTCTACGAGATCGAGCTGATGGACGAAAGGGCAGAGGCCTTCCTGTTCGGCGAGCGTGGCAAGTTTCCTCCCAAGGGCATCGCCGGAGGGTCGGATGCGGCCCTGAACCGCTTTGCATATGAGACGGACGAGGGCTGGGCCACACCTCCGCTCACCTCCAAGATGCTGGGCATTCCTCTGAGGAGGGGCCAGCGGGTCAGGCTCGAAACGCCCGGCGGGGGCGGTTACGGAGATCCGGCCGCGCGCCCGGCGGCGCAGGTCGCCCGCGACGTGGCGCTTGGCTACATCGGCGCGGAGGCGGCGGACACGGCATATGGCACCGCATGGCGGGAGGCCTCAGAGTGAACGGGACGGGCAAGATGAAATCCATGATGGCGGGTGTCGACGTCGGCGGCACCTTCACAGATGTCTTCGTGCTGGACGAGACCAGCGGGACCGCGACCGTCGCCAAGGTTCCGACCAGCCGCCCGGACCAGTCCGCCGGTTTCCTCGACGGGATCCGCAGCCAGGTCGGCGACCTCTCCGACCTGGGGACCGTCGTCCATGGCACGACCGCTGGCACCAACGCGCTGCTTGAACGCAAGGGCGCGCGGATCGGCATCATCACCACCGAGGGCTTTCGCGACACGCTCGAGATGCGCAGGCGTGACCGGCGCCAGACCTGGGGCCTGCGCGGCGATTTCGAACCCGTCGTGCCCCGCGACCTGCGCCTTGAAGTTCCCGAGCGCACGCTGGCCGATGGCACCATCCTGACCGCGGTCGACCTCGATGCCGTCCGGCAGGCCGCGCGGCATCTGCTCGAACAGGGCTGCGCGGCCGTCGCGCTCGTCTTCATCAACGCCTATGCCAACCGCGAGAACGAGGCGTCCGCCGTCGCCGCGGTGCGCGAGCTCTGGCCAAATCCCCACGTGTCTGCCAGTCACGAGATCCTGCCCGAGATCCGCGAATTCGAACGCACGTCCACGACTGCCCTGAATGCCTATCTCCAGCCAGAGGTCGCGGGCTATATCGATCGGCTGGAATCGGCGCTCAAGAGCGGCGGGTTCGACGGAGAGTTCCTGATCGTGCAGTCGAACGGCGGCGTCATGGCCGTCGAGACCGCCTGCCGTCTTCCCGTCAGAACTGCCCTCTCGGGACCCGCGGCAGGCGTCATCGCGGCAGGCTACATCGCCACGACGGCCGGTTTTCCCAACATCATCACCGGCGACATGGGCGGCACATCCTTCGACGTCTCGCTGATCGCAGACGGCGCGCCATCGCTTGCGCCCCAGACCTCCATCGACTTCGGCATGGTCGTGCGGACGCCGATGATCGAGATTACCACCATCGGAGCGGGGGGTGGCTCCATCGCCTGGGTCGACAAGGGCGGACTGCTCAACATCGGGCCCGAAAGCGCCGGGTCCAATCCGGGTCCGGTGGCCTATGGGCTTGGCAACACGCGTCCCACCGTGACCGACGCCAATGTCGTGCTGGGCCGGATCGACCCGGACCGGCCCATCGGCGGCAAGCTTTCGCGTCTCGACGTGGAGGCCGCGGCGCGGGCCATAGACGAACATGTCGGCAAGCCCCTCGGGCTCGACACGCTCACCGCCGCCGAGGCGATCCTGAAAGTCGCGAACTCGCGCATGGCGGGGGCGATCCGGCTGGTCTCGATCGAACGCGGCCACAACCCCCGCAACTTCGCCTTCATGCCCTTCGGCGGCGGCGGCGCGCTGCATACCGGGGCGCTTCTGGCGGACACCGGGATCGCCTCGGCCATCGTTCCGCGCTACCCCGGCGTGACCTCGGCCATGGGCTGCGTGATCGCGGACATGCGCCAGGACTTCGTGCAGACCGTCAACGCCCTTGCCGCAGAGGCGGATACCGGACGGCTCGCGGCGATCATCGAGGAGCACCGCCAGAAGGGCCTCGCGCTTCTCGACAGCGCCGGGGTGAGGTTCGAGGGCCGCGACGTGGTGGTCGAGCTCGACATGGCCTATGTGGGCCAGACGCACACGGTATCGGTGCCGCTGCCCGTCACGATCGGCGCGGACGGCGCGCAGGCCCCGACGCATGCGCAGATCGCCGAGGCATTCGACAGCGCCTATTCCGCCGGTTTCGGGCGCCTTCTGCCTGGCGGCGTGCGGCGTATCCTCAACCTCAGGACCGCCATTGTCGGACGGCGCCCGAAGTTCGATCTGGCGACCCTCGCTCCGTCGACGCAAGGCGACATCGCGGACAGCCTGCGCACGCGGCGGCGGGTGCATGTGGGCGGCGACTGGCATGACACGCCGGTCTACACCCGCCTTTCCCTGCCCGTGGGCGCGGTCATCGAGGGCCCCGCCATCCTCGAGCAACCCGACACCACCATCCTGATCGAGCCGGACCTGAGAGGCTCGGTCGACCCATACGGCAACGTCATCATCGAACGGAAAGGCGCCTGACATGTCAGACCGGATCGACCCCGCCCGCACCGCCCTGCTGACCATCGACCTGCAGAACGATTTCCTCGATCCCGCTGGCGCCTACGGTCGGGCGGGTCTCGGAAGCCCCGCCATCGCGGAGCTGCCCGACCGGGTCCTTCCGGTGATCGAGGCGCTGCGGGCCGCGGGAGGCGTCTATATCTCGGCCCAGTTCACCCTGGTGCCGGGCCCCGCAGGCGAGCCGCTGATCGCGCCGCATCTGAAGGCCCTGCGCCCCTTCCTCGGCAAGGGCGATTTCGCGCCCGGTGAATGGGGCCATCAGGTGGTCGACCGGCTCGGCACACCCGATTACGTGGTCGAAAAGGTGAACTACTCGGCTTTCTTCCAGACCCGGCTCGAATACATCTGCCGGGCGCTTTCCATCGATACGCTGATCGTCGGGGGCATCGTCACCAATGGCGGCGTCGCCAGCACCGTGCGCGACGCCCATCTTCGAGATGTGCATACCGTGCTGCTGAGCGATGGCTGCGCCGCCTTCAAGCCCGAGGTCCATGAGGCAACGCTCACTTCTCTCGGTTCGGTGTCGCGGCAGATGACATGCGCCGAGGCCGTTACCATGATCGGAGGGCACTGAGATGGCGACGCTCCGCCAGCTTCTCGCCGGACCCGACATCCTCGTCGGACCCGGTGTCTACGATGCGCTCACCGCCGCCACGGCCGAGCGCGCGGGCTTCCGGAGCGTCTATCTTTCCGGCGCCGCCGTCGCCTATACCCGTCTCGGTCTGCCGGACATCGGGCTGTCCACCATGACCGAGATGGCACAGACCCTCGGCCTGATCCGCGACCGGATCGGCATTCCCATCGTGATCGACGCCGACACCGGATTCGGCGGCGTTCTGAATGCCACGCGAACCATGCGGGTCTACGAGCGCGCCGGGGCAAATGCGCTTCAGGTCGAGGACCAGACATTTCCGAAACGTTGTGGCCACCTGAAGGACAAGGCGCTCGTTCCCGCGCACGAGATGTGCGGAAAGCTGCGCGCGATGGCGGATGCCCGCGAAAGCGACGAGACGCTCATCATCGCGCGCACCGACGCCATTGCGGTCGAGGGTTTCGAGGCCGCGCTCGACCGCGCGGAGGCCTATGTCGAGGCCGGGGCGGACATGCTTTTCATCGAGGCGCCCCGCTCGCGCGATGAGCTGGAAGGGATCGCCCGCCAGTTCGGCGGAAGGGTGCCGCTGATGGCGAACATGGTCGAGGGCGGAGAAACCCCGATCCAGAACAAGGACGATCTGCAGGCACTCGGGTTCTCTTTCGTCATCTTTCCCGGCGGCATCGTGCGCGCCCTACTGCGCCACATGGAGGACTATTATGCAAGCCTGCTGGCCACCGGATCGAACGCCGCCTTCGCGAACCGCATGTATGACTTCAAGTCCCTGAACGAGCGGCTGCGCACCGAGGAAATCCTCGACAAGGGGCGGCGCTACGAGGACAAGTCTTGACCCCGCTCCTGCCGGTGCCCGAAGCCTTCGACGTCGATGTCGAGGTTCTGATCGTGGGCGCAGGCGCGGCGGGGATGATCGCCGCCCTCTCGGCGCACGAGCGCGGGCGCGACGTGCTGCTGCTTGAGGCGGACGCGGTGCCCACCGGCTCGACCGCGCTGTCGGCGGGGCTGATCCCGGCGGCCGGGACGCGGTTGCAGCGCGAGGCCGGCATCGACGACACGCCGGAACTTTTCGCCAGAGACATCATGAAGAAGGCGAAGGGCGCAAACGATCCGGCGCTCGTCGAGGCGCTGGCAGAGGGCGCGGCGGAGGTGATCGACTGGCTGAGCGATGCCTACGGACTGCCCTTCAGCGTCGTGAGTGATTTCAGCTACCCCGGCCATTCCCGACGCCGGATGCACGGCCTGCCAAGCCGCGCGGGCCGCGAGCTGATCGACCGGCTGCGAAGCACGGTCGAGAATCTGGGCATCCCGGTCATCGCGCAGCGGCGCGTCCAGAGCCTTCATGCCGACGGGAAAGGCGCGGTTCGCGGCGTAACCGCCGCTCTGCCCGACGGCGGCCTCGAGACCGTCGGATGCGCGCAGCTGATCCTCGCCTGCAACGGCTTTGGCGGAAACCGCGAGATGGTGCGCCAATACATGCCCGAGATCGGCGAGGCGGTCTATTTCGGCCATGCCGGCAATCGCGGCGACGCGATACGATGGGGCGAGGCGCTTGGCGCGGGGATGGATCATCTGGGCGCTTACCAGGGCCATGGCAACGTGGCGCATCCGCACGGAATCCTGATTTCCTGGGCGGTGATCACCGAAGGCGGCGTGCAGGTAAACCTCGAAGGCAGGCGTTTCTGGGACGAATCCCAGGGCTATTCAGAGGCCGCGCGGGCGGTTCTGGCGCAGCCCGAGGGCGTTGCCTGGGCCATATTCGACGAACGGATCGCGGGTATCGCGCGCCAGTTCGCCGATTTTCAGGACGCCGAGGCGCAGGGGGCCGTGCTGACCGCAGATAGCCTGGCAGAGCTGGCGGCGAAGACGAGCCTTCCCGCCACGACGCTGGAAGCGACTCTTTCAGGGATCGGGGATGGTGAGGACCCCTTCGGGCGCAGCTTCGACCCGACAAAGCCGCTCGGTGCGCCCTATCGCGCGGTCCGTGTCACCGGCACGCTGTTTCACACGCAAGGCGGGCTCGACATCACGCCCGAGGCCCGCGTCAGGCGCAGCGACGGCACGGTCTTCCCGAACCTCTTCGCTGTGGGCGGTGCGGCAACCGGCGTCTCCGGCACGGGAGACTACGGCTACCTGTCGGGAAACGGTCTGCTTGCGGCGGCGGTGCTGGGACGGATCGCCGGAAAGCGCGCCTGACCCGTCAGCCGACCGTCGCCTTCGTAAGTGGAAAGAGGCAGGCGGCGGGGTGATCCGTGCCCGGGCGCAGGACAAGCTCGGGATCGCGCTCGGCACAGATCGGTTGCACCAGGGGGCAGCGGGTGCGGAACTTGCAGCCTGACGGCGGCTTTATCGGGTCGGGCAGATCGCCCTCGGCGGTGATACCTTCCGCCCGCGGCCGCGCCGGATTCGGTATCGCATCAAGCAGGGCGCGTGTGTAGGGATGCGCCGGCGCATCGAACACCTCGTCGACCTTCCCCGCTTCTATGACCCGTCCCAGATACATCACCGCCACCTCGTCCGAGATGTGGCGCACCACCGACAGGTCGTGCGAAATGAAGACATAGGTCAGGTTCAGCCGCGCCTGAAGGTCCTTCAGAAGGTTGATGACCTGAGCCTGGATCGACACGTCCAGCGCCGAAACCGCTTCGTCGAGAATGAGCACATCGGGATTGACCGCAAGCGCCCGCGCGATCGCGATCCGCTGGCGTTGCCCGCCCGAGAATTCCGGCGGACGGCGCAGGCCCGCCTCGGGACCAAGCCCGACATGGCCCAGCAGTTCATGGACCCGCTCCGCCGAATAGCCCCCGTTGATGCGCAGGGGTTCGGCGATGACGTCATGGATCTTCATCCGCGGATCGAGCGATGAGTATGGGTCCTGGAACACGACCTGAAGATCGCGCCGCGCCCGGCGCAGACCCTGACCCTTCTGGGAGAAGAACCGTTCCCCGTTCAGCCAGACATCTCCGCCCGACGCTTCGAGCAGGCGCAGAAGCACTTTCGCCAGAGTCGACTTTCCGCAGCCCGATTCGCCCACCACTCCCAGTGTCGTGCCGGGGAGCAGGTCGAAGGACACATCCTGCAACGCATGCAGTTTCTGACTGCGCCAGAAGCCGCTTCTGATATTGAAGGTCTTTTCCAGATGCTCGGCCCTCAGCAGCGGTTCTGCCTCGGGGGCGGCCGCAGGAGCATCGGCGGGCCGGGCCATCTTCTCCATCTGCCGCCGCCATTGCGGCGTCTGATCATGGTGGTGACAGGCGACCGTGCGGCCGCCGCCAACCGGGGCGAAGGGCGGACGGTCCTTCATGCACTCGGGGCGTCCCTCGCCGATGACGCAGCGGGGATGGAACACGCAGCCGGATGGCCGGTTGGAAAGATCCGGCACGAAGCCGGGGATCGAGTAAAGCTCTTCGACGCGGTGATCGAGCTGCGGCAGACTGGCGATCAGGCCCGCCGTATAGGGATGGGTCGGACGGTCGAAGATCTGCTTCGCAGGCGCCTCCTCCATCATGCGTCCTGCGTACATCACGGCGATACGATCAGCGTTCTCGGCCACCAGCCCGAGGTCGTGGGTGATCAGGACCATCGCCGCGCCGGTCCGCTGGCGCACTTCGGCGAGCACCCGCATGACCTGGGCCTGGATCGTCACGTCCAGCGCGGTGGTCGGTTCGTCCGCGATCAGAAGGTCGGGCTCGTTGGCCATGGCGATGGCGATCACCACGCGCTGACGCATGCCCCCCGAGAACTCGTTGGGAAACTGCTGGTAACGCCGTTCGGGATTGGGGATGCCCACCAGCCCCAGCAGCTCGAGGACGCGCTCGCGCACCTGCGCCTTCGACATGCCGGGATTGTGCAGTTCGACCGCCTCGCCGATCTGCCGGCCGATGCGAAGGACAGGGTTCAGCGTGGTCAGCGGATCCTGGAAGATGATCGACATGCTCTTGCCGCGGATCTTCTGCATCTCTGCAAAGGACAGGTCGGTGATCTCGCGCCCCCGCAGACGGATGCTGCCCGAAACGACCTTGAGGTTCGGTCCAAGCAGACCCAGCACCGCCAGCATCGTCAGGCTTTTACCCGACCCGGATTCGCCCACGATGCCGAGCACCTCGTGCTCGTGCACATCGAAGCTGATGCCTTCGACCAGATGCGTCACGCCCCGATCCGTCACCGCATCGATGGACAGATCGCGGACGCTCAGCACGGCTGTATCGCTGCGGGCCTCGGGCGCCGGGGTCAACGGTGCGTCCTTCATGCGACAAGCTCCAGGTCATTTTCGCGGGTAAACGCCTGCGACAGGAACTGGAACCCGGCCACCAGCACGAAGAGGCAGATCGAGGGCAGCACGGCCAGCTGGGGCGCCAGCGCGAGGTAGTTCTGCCCCTCGCTCACCATCATCCCCCAGGAGGGCAGCGGCGGCTGCACGCCGAGACCGAGATAGGACAGCGATGCCTCCATCACGATGATCATGCCGAATTCGTAGGAGCCCACGATGAGCATCTGCGGCAGCACGTTCGGCAGCAGATGCTTGCGGATGTTCCAGGTGGCCGTCGCGCCCTGCGTACGGGCCGACAGGATGAATTCGCGCTCGCGCAGCGACAGCGCCATGCCGCGCGCAACCCGTCCGTAGGAGACCCAGCTCGTGAGGCCCAGCATGACGGCCAGGTTCACGACGCTCGGTCCGACAATGGCGGTCACCGCGATCAGCAGCAGTACGCGCGGGATCGACAGCTGCAGGTCGGCCAGGCCCATGATGACAGTTTCGACCGGTCCGCGGAAATAGCCGGCGACAAGGCCGAGCGTAACGCCAATGACCATGCTGACCGCGACCGCCGACAGACCGATGAGCGCCGACACCTGACCCGCCAGCGCTAGACGGTCGAGCATGTCGCGGCCCAGGGTGTCCGTGCCCAGAAGATACACGTCGCCCGTGAAGCTCTCCCCGCCGATGGGAAGCAGGGAGGCTCCGAGGTCCTGGACATAGGGATCGTAGCCCGGCAGCAAGGGGATCCCGATGATAAGCGCCGCCATGGCGCAAAGCAGGACAATGGCGGTCATCTGCGAGAGGTTGAATCGGGACATCAGGCAAGCCTCACGCGGGGGTCGAGCAGCCCGTAGAGCAGATCGACGATCAGGTTGATGACCACGAACATGACCGAAATCAGGAAGGTGCCGGCGAGAATGACCGGAAAGTCGCGCTGGCTGACGGACTGGACGATCAGCCGTCCGACGCCGGGCCAGGAAAAGACGGTTTCGGTGACCACTGTCCCCCCCAGCAACAGGCCGAGGTTGATCCCGGCGATGGTGACAAGCGGCAGGAGCGCGTTCGGCAGCATGTGGCGCAACAGCACTTTCAGATGTCCCTGCCCTTTCGCATAGGCGGTGCGGACATAGTCGAGGCGCTGTTCGGACGCGAGCGAGGCATTGAAGAGCCGCAGGTAGAGCGCCAGCTCGTAGGTTCCCAGCGTCACGGCGGGCAGGACGAGGTGCTGCCATGTTCCACGCCCGAACGACGGCAGCCACTTCAGCCAGATCGCGAAGATCAGGATCAGCCCCAGCCCGAAGGAGAACAGCGGGATCGCCTGCCGTCCCAGAGCCAGCCAGGTGATCACCTCACGGATCCAGCGTTGCCGTGTCATCCGCATCAGGATGCCCAGGATGAAGGCAAGCCCGATGCCGACGAAGAACGACGTCAGCGCCAGTTCCAGCGTCGCCGGCACGCGTTCCACCACAAGATCCATGGCCGGAATATTCTGCCGGATCGACGCGCCGAAGTCGCCCTGCACGGCGTTCCAGAGGAACTTGCCGTATTGCACGATAAGCGGCTGGTCGAGACCCATGGCCGCGCGGATGCGATCGATGTCCTCGGGCTTGGCCTCGAGCGGGAGAAGAAGGAGCGCGGGATCGCCCGCCAGGCGAACCAGAAAGAATGCCGCCGTGATGACGCCGAAGACGGTGAGGACCGACTGAAGTATGCGCTTGATGAGAAATCGCGCCATGCCTGAAATGCCTCCTGCCTCGGTCTTCGGACCGTTGGTCATCCGCATACGCTAGAAATCGGGACGCAAGCTGTCAACAGTAGACATGTCGGGAAACCCGTTCTAGGCTCCCCATGGACGGAAGCGCCCGAATGCTGACCGCCTGCCGGAATCCCGGCCCAAAAACACCTAACCCGCAGCAACCCGATGCCGCAGAAAAGGAGAGATGATGAAAGCAGCCGTAGTCTGGGAGGCCGCAGAGCCGATGACGATCGAGGATGTCACGATCTTCAAGCCGAAGAACCGGGAAGTCATCGTCAATACCGCCTACGCCGGCATCTGCCACTCGGATCTGCATCTGCAGGACGGCACCTTTCCCCATCCCATGCCCTTCATCCCGGGCCATGAATGCGCGGGCATCGTCGAGGCCGTGGGTGATGAAGTCACGTATGTGAAGCCCGGCGATCATGTGGTCGGCTGCCTTTCGACCTTCTGCGGTTCCTGCGCGCAATGCCTGACCGGCCATCCCAATCTCTGTGAATCGACCGATATCAAGCTGCCCTGGGGAGTCGCCCGCCGCTATGCCCTGAACGGCGAGAACATCCACCAGTCCTCGTCGCTGTCCGCCTTCGCCGAACAGATGCTGGTGCACGAGAACTCTCTGGTGAAGATCGACAAGGATGTGCCGCTGGACCGCGCCGCGCTCGTGGGTTGCGGCGTGTTGACCGGGATCGGCGCCGTCATCCACGCGGCCAAGGTCGAGGCCGGTGCCACGGTCGCGGTGATCGGCTGCGGCGGCGTGGGGCTGTCGGTCATCAGCGGGGCGCGCATCGCCGGCGCGGGCAGGATCATCGCCATCGACCGGCTGGACAGCAAGCTGGCGCTTGCCCGCGACCTCGGCGCGACCGACACGATCAATGCGACCGACAAGGATGCCGTGGCCGAAGTGATCGAGATGACAAAGGGCGGCGTGCAGTATTCCTTCGAGGCGCTCGGCCTTCAGCAGACGGCACAGAATGCCTTCGACATGCTGCGCATGGGCGGAACGGCGACGATCCTGGGAATGTTCAAGCCGGGCACCAAGCTGACGCTCGAGGCGTCGTTCTTCATCAAGGACCGCAAGATCCAGGGGTCCTCCATGGGGTCCAACCGTTTCCGCGTCGACATTCCCAACCTGCTGAATTTCTACAAGCAGGGCAGGCTGGATCTCGATCACCTGATCTCGGACCGCATCGAGCTGGACCAGATCAACGACGGCTACCAGAAGCTCTATTCCGGCGCGCCGGTCCGCCAGATCATCGACTTCCATCTCTGAGGCACCCATGACACTCCAGACCTCCGTGGCACCCCAGCTCGGCGCGGCCACCCAATCCTTCCTGACACGTGCCCTCGGCATGTTCATCGACGGCCGCATGGTGCCCGGCGAGGGCAAGGCCACCTCGATCCTGCGCGATCCGGGCCGTGGCGTTCATATCGCCGACGTCCCGCAGGGCACCGCCGCTGACGTCGACCACGCCGTTGCAGCCGCCCGGGCCGCCTTCGAGTCGGGTCCGTGGCGGAGCATGAAGCCGAACGAACGCAGCAAGGTCATCTGGAAGTTCGCCGATCTTCTCGAAGCCCATTCGGAAACCTTCGTCGAGCTCGAGACGCTCAACATCGGCCTGCCGATGGGGGCGATCCGCATGGCCCATGTGGGCGGCTCGGTCGACATGCTGCGCTATTACGCGGGCTGGCCGACCAAGCTTACCGGAAAGACCGTGCCGGTATCGTCTCCCGGTGAATGGCATGCCTACACCCTGCGCGATCCCATCGGCGTGGTGGCGCAGATCGTGCCGTGGAACGGTCCGCTGATGATGGCGGTCTGGAAGGTGGCGCCCGCGCTCGCCGCCGGTTGCACGATCGTCCTGAAACCCGCCGAGCAGACGCCGCTCACGGCGCTTCTTCTGGCCGAGCTGGCGCTCGAGGCCGGTATACCGCAGGGCGTCTTCAACGTCGTGCTGGGCGGGGCCGAGGTCGGAGCGGCGCTGGCCTCGCACCCGGATGTGGACAAGATCGCCTTCACCGGTTCGACAGGGGTCGGCCGCGCCATCGCGGTAGCGGCGGCGCAGAGCAATCTCAAGCGGGTGACACTCGAACTCGGCGGCAAGAGCCCGATGATCGTGCTGCCGGATGCCGATCTCGATGCCGCCGTGCCAGCGCTGGCCGCGGGCATCTTCTCCGGCACCGGTCAGATATGCACCGCCGGATCGCGGCTCTACGTTCACGAAAGCGTCTTCGACAGGGTGGTCGAGGGCGTGGCCGGTGCGGCGAATGCCTTGAAGGTCGGGTACGGGTTCGACCCGCAAACTCAGATGGGGCCGCTCATCACCGCCGCGCATCGCGACCGCGTGAGCAGAATGACCGAGAACGCGCTTCGAGAGGGCGCATCCGTCGTCACCGGCGCGGAAGAGATCGGCGGCGACGGCTTCTTCTATCGCCCTACCGTGCTGGCCGATCTGGTGCAGGAGTCGACGATCGCGCGCGAGGAGGTTTTCGGCCCCGTCCTGTCGGTGCTGCGCTTCTCGGACGACGACCTCGATGCGGTGGCGAAGCAGGCCAACGACAGCGCCTATGGCCTCGCGGCCTCGGTCTTTACCCGCAACGTCAGCCTGGCGCACAAGATGGCCGCCCGCCTGCGCGCGGGCACCATCGGCATAAACCGGCATTTCGTCGGTGACAGCGCCCTGCCCTTCGGCGGCTTCCGCCAGTCAGGCTGGGGACGCGAGAAGGGCGAAGACGTCTTCAACGCCTATCTCGAGACCAAGACGGTCGCCGCCCCCCTCTGATCCGGCGCATGTGAACGCGAAGGGCCCGGCCGTCCGGCCGGGCCCCTTTCGTTTCAGCCGATCTGGCCGAGCGCGCTCAGCGTATCCTCGGTCGACATGACATCCGCGTATTTCGCGTTCATGTCGAAGAGGTTCACCAGGTGCGAAGTATGCGAGCGGTCATATACTGCGTCCTGCGGCACCACACAGCGGTAGTTGTAGGCGAAACCATCGACCACCGAACCCCGGACGCAGCCGCTGGTGGTGCACCCTGTCACGACCAGTGTGTCGATGCCGCGCTCGACGAGATAGCTCACCAGAGGTGTGCCGAAGAACGCGCTCGGATGGCGTTTGGGCAGCAGGATGTCGCCGTCCTGCGGCGCGCAGTCCGGCACGAACTCGTAGCCCTTCGCGGCCACGCCCATCAGCGCGGGGACCTTTGCCGCAAGTCTTCCGGTATCGAAGCTCTCCTTCGGCGCCACATAGGGATAGATGACCGGCCAGTTTTTTTGCCGGAACGCCTTCAGAAGTTTCGCGATATTGGCCACGGCGTCCCAGCCCACCTGACCGCAGGACGTCGGGAATTCCTCGATGGATTCCCAGAACGGCTTCGGCTCGGTTCCGACTGTCCTGTACTGCACGTCGATGATCAGCAGGGCCGGCGACGTCCCCATGCCGGAGGATTTTCCGAAACCGGCGGCCTCGTACTGCTTGCGTTCGTCTTCGGGAATGATCCCGTCCCAGATCTGTGCCATCGGATGTCCTTTCGTCACGCGCCGCCAGCCGGCGGAGTTCGCGCCAGTGAACCGCCGGTACGTTGAACTGTCAACAGTTTTCAGTTTCTGGCTGGCGCGGTCAGCCCGCCTCGGCGTCCTCTGCCTCGACGGCGGCCATCGCACTGACGCGCGCGTTGCGCAGATGCATGCGCATGGCTCGTTCCGCCGCATCGGGATCACGGCTTTCGAGCGCCGCGACAACCTCGTGATGTTCCTTCAACGCGGCCATCGTCCGGCCCGGCTGGGCGCTGCTCTTCCGGCGCTGGATCCGAAGCTGGTAATAGACCTCGTCCATGAGCAGCCGTTCGATCCGCTCGTTCTCGGCGGCGCGGATGATCGAGAAGTGAAAGTCCTCGTCGAGGGTGCGCGGCGCATAGCGTTCACCCGACGCGACCTCGGGACGATGCGCGTCCTCAGCCAGCATCGAGCGCAGATGGTCGAGTTGCAGGTCGGTCATCCGCTCGCAGGCCAGCCGCGCGGCCATGCCTTCGAGCGCCTCGCGGGTCAGGAACAAAGCCTCGATATCGTCGCGGGAGAAGTCGATGACATGGACGCCGATCCGCGGCGTCCGGCGCACGAGCCGCCCCTCCAGCCGCCCCAGCGCCTCGCGCAGCGGACCCCTGCTGATTCCCAGCTGCCGGGCAAGTTCCGCCTCGGACAGACGTTGTCCCAGCTCGAATTCGCCCGAGGTGATGGCTTCGACCACCTTCTCGAACGCTTCCGAGCTCAGCGACGCGCCCACGATCGGCTTGATGTTGCTCACTGGATACTCCCTGACCGTCCGGGGCTTGCAAGCCGGACCCGCCGTAACCTTCTGGTGCCGTGTTTACACTTCGATACCAGATATAGAAAGCCCGGACACAACCCGTGCGGATTCCCATTATCCGGGCAGGTTGAATATCCGCATCGCATTGTCGCGCATGATCTTCCGCCGCGCGGCCGGACGGAAGCCAAGCGTATCCACCTCGGCCACCGCGCGTTCCGGATCGATGACCCACCAGTCGGTTCCGAACATGAACTTGTCCTGTCCATAGGTATTCGCGTAATGCACCGCATTCGCGCCCCAGTGCTTGGGCGCATAGGCGTCGCCGGCCATGTAGACGTTCTCGTGCTTGGTGCAGACCGAGATCATCTCTTCGGTCCAGGGATAGCCCAGGTGGATGCCGATGATCGTCAGGTGCGGAAAGTCGATCGCGACCCGGTCCAGCGTGATCGGCCGACCGACGGAGGGCAGCCGGAAGTCCTTGTTGTAGACCAGGCAATGGCCGACCTGCATCATGATCGGAATGCCCAACTCCTCGCAGCGCGCGTAATATGGGTAGTAGATCGCCGCGTCCGGCGCCTGTCCGAACCAGTGCGGATAGAGATGCGCCCCGACAAAGCCGAATTCGTTCACGGCGCGGTCCAGCTCCTTCAGACCTGCGACACCAAGCAGCGGGTTGATCCCGGCAAGACCGGAATAGCGGTGCGGATAGCGCTGGCAAGCGGCATGGATGTATTCGTAGGGGATCTCCTTCGACCCCTGCATCCGCCGGTCCCCGCAGCGCATCGCGATCAGCAGGGACCGCTCGATACCCGCGCGGTCCATCTTCTCGATATAGGCTTCCTCGGTCGTGCCGTTGCGTGGATCGCCCTTCATGCGGACCTTGTCGCGGAAGGTGTCGTCGGTCGGCACACGTCCTTCGGCGACAACCTCGGGCGTGTAGTAGTTGACGACGATGTCGATGGCGCCGTAGCCATGTTCGGTCTTGCTTGCGTCGAAGGCGTATTCTGTCACGGTCTGGTCCTTCCATGGCGGGCCGTGTCGAGCGGCCCGGTTTCCTGTCCGATATCTTCGATACGGGATCTGTGATGGGCCCGTGTACGCTCCTCGGCCTCCCGCAAGCGGCGCTCGAAGTCATCCGGCCTAGGCGGGACGCCCGGCCGCTCCAGCATCCGGCGAGCAGCCTGCCGCACCGCCGCATCGAGCGCTTCAGGCGCCACGACCTCGTCGATCAGACCCAGCCCGCGGGCCTCTTCGGCATTGGCCGGATCGCCGCTTGCCGCCATCCGGTCCAGCGCGCCGGGCGACACCCTGTCGCGCCAGCCGGCCAGCACCACATGGGGGAAGAGACCGACCCTGACCTCGGGAAGCGCGAAGACCGCGGTCCCGGCTGCAACCGAATGGAAACAGGCGGAAAGCAGTCCCAGACCCCCCGCGACACAGGCCCCGTTGACCCGGCCGAGGATCGGCGGGCGCAGGGACCGCGCCGCCCGCAGGACGGCTCCAAGACCCGTGGGGCCTTCCCCCTCGAGCTCGGCCAGCATGGCGGCACGGTCCTTGAGGTCGAGCCCGGCACAGAACGCAGACGTACCCTCTCCGGTCAGCACGATCAGTTGCACCGCCGAATCCGCACCCAGCCGCGACAGCGCCTCGGCAAGTGCGTGGAGCTCGCCGGGACGCAGCGCGTTGCGCACCTCCGGACGGCTCAGCGTGACCCGGGCCACCACACCTTCGGTCTCGATGCGGAAGGCGGCCGTCATCAGCGCGGCTTGCGCTGGTCCACGACCCGGCGCGGTTTGGGCATCGTCACCGGATCGAAGATTGCGTCGCGGCTGACGATCTCGACCAGCGGGCGCAGGTTCGACAGGCGCAGCACGATGTCAGCGACGGTTTTATCCATCTCGGCCTCGGACCCCTCGCGCGGCGCGACGAGCACCTTGAGCAAATCAGGCGAGAACGGATCGTCCGGCTGTTCGGAGGCGACGACGATCTGGTATTCCTCCAGCCCCGGCACACGGTCCAGTTCCGCCTTTAGATTCCCCAGATTAACCAGCGCCCCCTTTACCTTGATGATGTCGCCGGTCCGTACCGGCTTCGACGACAGCCGGACCGAGGTCCGCCCGCAATGCGGACAGGGCGTGTGGTCCAGCGCCCCGACGTCGCCGATCTTGTAGCGCAGAAAGACCGTGCCCCGCCTGTTCAGGTGGGTGATCGCCAGCATCCCGGCCTCGCCGTCCGGCAGCCTCTCTCCGGTCGCATCGTCGACGATTTCGTGAAACACCTGATCGGGCATCGACGAGTGGAAACCCGACCCGTCACAGCATTCGATCATCGTGCCGCCCTGCTCGGTCGAGCCGTAACGATTCACGATCACCGTGTCCGCACAGCCGAGCGTGCGCATCCGCGACCGCAGATCCTCGCGCATCGCGGGCGACGAGGCCTCGCCCGTGGTCATCACCATGCGCACAGCACTGAAATCCGCGCCAAGCTCGATCGCGCGCAGCAAGACGCGCCGGACAAATCCCGCGACGCCCCAGAGCACCGTCGCCTTGTGACGCGCCGCAGCGGCCACCGCCTCGTCCACAGAGCGGTTCACCGGGTAGATGCTGTCGACCCGTCCCGTATTTCCGAAGACCATCGCCGCGCCCACGGCCCCCGCCTCGTCCGGCCCGCGCGAGAAGGCTCCCAGCGGAAAGTTCGTCATCGGAAAGAGGTTCGCGATCACATCCGTGGGTTCAAGCCCGATGAGGTCCGTGCGGGTGCGAAAGAGATCCTGATAGGCAAAGTGGTCATGTGCGGTGACAAAGATCGGCGCCGGCCGGCCGGAAGTCGTGCCCGTGGTGTAGATGATCTTCCAAAGCGTCGCTTCCTGCATCGGCAGCCCGTCGGGGTTCAGCCGGAAGGCCTCGGGCTGCTCCAGGAATTCCTTCTTGCCGATCGCCGGCAGCTTCTTCAGGTCCTCACGGTTCTGGATATCCGCCGGCGTCAGGCCCAGATCGCGCATCACCCGCCCATAATAGGGATGATGCGCATGGCAGATCTCGACCATCCGAGACAGCAGCCGGTCCTGAAGCGCTTCGACCTCGCGCCAGGGGCGGCGCAGAATATCCGGCAAAGTGTAGTCGGCGGCAGTATCGGACATGAGGTGTCTCCGGAAATAGTTGGATCAGCCCGCACACCCGGCATGGCGATGGGCAACGGGGGCAAAGACGTCGGATGGATCGCTGACGATCCGGACCGGCTGGCTCAGGCTGGCAAGGTCGGCGGCGGGATCGCGGTCTATCAGAAGCGACCAGATCGCCGCGTAATGCTGCGGCTGCTTCAGGATCGCGATCGCCCGGCGGTTCAGGTCCCCTGCGGCGATCTGTGGCTCGGCCTTTCGGATCCCACGGTGCGAGGTGTCGAACCAGGGCCACCAAAGCTCCTGGTCGCGAAGGTGATGCCAGAGCCGAAGCAGATAGCCGCCATCGGCCACGGGCAGGATCTCCGGGGCGGGATGCGCGCGGAAGGCCGCCCGCTCTTCGTCCGTCAGCAGCGCAGGCGAGCGCAGGAGAAGCGCGCGAACGCGTTCGGGCCGGTGCGCGGCAAAGGCGGCGGCCACGGTGCCACCGAGACCATTGCCCACAAGCTCGACCTGGGGCCAGCCCATCTCTTCCACCACGTCGTCGATCTGCTCGAGCCAGAGCTCAAGCGATACTGGAGCCTCGATATCGGAATTGCCCATCCCGCCAAGATCGATTGCCAGCACCGGCCCATCGCCCGCCAGCGCCGCGATCTCCTCGCCGTGAAGCTGCGCGGCACCCGGCATGTCCGGCAGGAAGAGGCGCGGCATTCCGTCCGCCTCCAGCGACCGCCCGATGGCATAGACCACGCCATGACGCGTCGGCAGATAATCCGTGACCGCATTCGCCGCGCCAAAGCGATGACGCCATTCCGGCACCTCGCCCGTTGCGGGGGTAAGGCGCAAAAGCTCGAACTCTTCCTGCGCCGCCGCCTCAGGGTCACGGGAGATGACGCGCACAGGCGCGCCCTCGGGGTACATCCGGATGGTCTTGAACTGACTGTCCCCGGGCCGGTTCCCGAACACCGCCGGGCACCGCAGTCCGCCGATATGATCCAGCGTGCTGTATCGGAACGCCGCGCGATAGGTCGGCGCGTAGGTCTCGGCCGCCTCGATCATGTCGAGCATGCCCCGGTGCAGAAAGTCGATATCAGGCAGATCAGCGGAAGCCCGGTGCGCGAGATCCTTCGCATCCCAGGGCCAGAAGACGTGCTGCTCGCGATAGCGGAACAGGGTCCAGGGCAGATGTGTCCCGTCCGCGGCGGGCTCGATCGGCGCGAGGTATCGCTCGAGCCGCTCGTCGGAATAGGGTTCGGCGAATATCGGCAGCCCGTCCGTCACGAGCAGCGCGGCCAGATCCGGATGCTGCACCGCAATGGCCAGCGCCACGCTGGCCCCGGTATGGCGTCCGTAAAGCGCCGCCTGGCCGATCCCGAGCTGCCGCATCCCCTCGGCGACGATATCCGCCAGCAAGGGGATCGTGACCTCATCCGCGTCTGGCGGGCCGGACAGGCCGAACCCCGGCAGGTCAAAGGCGAACGTCGTGAACTCTGCCGACCACAGATCCTGCAGCGGGGCCATCACACGGGCCGAGCAGGGGCTGGCGTGAAGCAGCACGACGGCAGGACCGCTGCCCTGCCGGACGTAGTGCAGCGGCCGGCCACGGACATCCAGATGGCCCTTGCGGACCCTTGCGGCGCGAGTCTTTCCCTGCTGCTGCATATTTGCCATTCTGCCCCCGAGGCGGCCAATCGACAGTCAACCCATCATAACTGTTGACAGTTTACATCACAGCGGAAACATTATGTCCAGTACAGCAGCCGCGCGATTTCGCGTGCGCTCCAGCACCGAAACGGAGACTTTGACGAGATGACCAAAGCCGCACGGCTCAAATCCATTCTCGCGCGCCGCGAGGCCGTGCTCATGCCGGGCACGCCGAACGCGCTGTTCGCCAACGTGATCGAAAATCTGGGCTACGAATGCGCCTACATAACGGGTGCGGGCGTCACGAACATGTTCCTCGGCGCGCCCGACGTCGGGCTGATCACCGCGACCGAGATGGCAGACCATATCGCGGCGATCGCAGACTCGGTGCAGATCCCCCTGCTGGTCGATGGCGACACCGGCTTTGGCAACGCCATCAACGTCGGCCGGACGGTGCGCACCTATGAGCGCGCCGGGGCTGCGGGCATTCAGATCGAGGACCAGATCTTTCCGAAGAAATGCGGTCATTTCAACGGCAAGGGCGTGATCCCGACGGGCGAAATGGTCCAGAAGATCAGGGCCGCCGTCGATGCGCGCGCAGATGACGACTTTCAGATCATCGCGCGCACCGACGCCATCGCGGTGCACGGCATCGAAGAGGCCATCGAGCGCGCCCACCGCTACGTCGAGGCCGGGGCGGATGTCACATTCGTCGAGGCGCCCGAAACCGGCGACGATATCCGCCGCATCACGCGCGAGCTGCCGGTGCCGCAGATCTTCAACTTCGTCTACGGCGGGAAGACCCCGCCCCTGGCCCATGCCGACCTGCGCGAGATGGGCTTCGGCGCGGCGCTGTTTGCAAACGCGGCGCTTCAGGCCGCGCTGCAATCCGTCACCGAAGTGCTGACTTCGTTGCGCGACGAGGGCTCGCTCGATCTCGTGCGGGACCGGCTCGCCAGCTTTGCCGAGCGTCAGTCGGCTGTCCGAAAAGACGACCACGACGCGCTCGAGCAACGCTACTCCTGAGACGACCGAAAAGGGCCAAGCCATGTTCGACCTGCTCATCCGCAACGGTCTCGTCGCCATCCCGGACAACGAACCCGCGCCGCTCGACATCGCGGTGAGCGACGGCAGGATCGCCGCCGTGATGGCCCCCGGCACGTCCGCCGAGGCGGCCGAGACACTGGATGCCAGCGGGCGGCTGGTCCTGCCCGGCATGCTGGACGTTCATGTGCACCTGGGCCATGGCAACGATATCTCGCGTCCCCGCGAGGCTTCGGATGCGGCGAGCGAAACCGCCGCGGCGGCATCGGGCGGGATCACCACGATCATCCCCTTCATCCTGGCGGCCGAGGAGCACTCGACGATCTTCGACGGCATCCGCGCCACGACCGAGGCAGGGGCACGGATCGACTTCGGCTATCACCTCATCATTTCGACCGAGGACCAGCTGGCGAAGGTGCCGGACTACGTGGCCGACTACGGCATCCCCAGCTTCAAGATCTTCATGAACAACCGCAACGGCGAGGGCACGCGCCTTGGCCTGCCGGATATCGACGACGCCTATCTCTACCGCCTGGCCGAGGCCTGCGCGGCGCATGGCGCGATGGTCTGCCCGCACCCCGAAAGCATCGAGGTGGCGCACTATCTGCGCGAGAAGGTGATGAAGGTCGATCCCGAGGGCACCGGCGGGCTCGCGACCTGGAACGCCTCGCGCCCCCCCTTTGTCGAGGCCGACGCGATCATCCGTGCCGCGCGGCTCTGCAAGGCCGCCGGATCGCCGATCTACGTGGTGCACACGTCATCCGGTGAGGCACTCGAGGCCGCGCTCATGGCGCGCGAGATGGGCGTCGACATCACGATCGAGACCTGCCCCCATTACCTCACCCACGACGTGACCTGGGAACGGGGTACGGTCGGCAAGATCAATCCCCCCCTGCGCGAGGCGGCCGATTGCGAGGCGCTGTGGCAGGGCATCCTGGACGGGGTCGTCGACACCATCGCATCGGATCATGTTCACCGCACCATCGCGGGCAAGGATGGCGGCATCTGGAAGGCATCCCCGGGATGTCCCGGCCTCGAGACCCTGCTGCCCGTGATGCTGACAGAAGGCCATCACAAGCGCGGCGTCCCGATCAGCCGGATCGTCTCCATGCTGGCCGAAAACCCCGCCCGCGCCATGGGGCTCTGGGGTCGCAAGGGGGCGATCCAGCCCGGCTTCGACGCCGATTTCGCCCTTGTTGACATCGACCGGACCTATACGCTGCGCAGCGATGATCTGTTGTCGGACGCTGGCTATTCGATCTACGAGGGATGGGAGCTGCGCGGAAAGGTCACGGATACGCTGGTCCGCGGCAAGGCGGTCTACCGCGACGGCCGGATCGTCGAAGAAAGCGCGGGCCACGGGACCTATCTGAAGCGCAGGCTTGCGTGACAGTCGCGGAGCTCGCCGCCCGCGTCCCCGATCTGCGGCTGCTGACCGAGGGTCTCGAACTCTTCCGCACCGACGTCAGCTATGTTTCCGACCACCTGCCACTCGCGGTCGCCGTCCCGCAGGACGAGGCGCAGATCGTGGCGCTGGTGCAGGCTGCCCGCGATCTCGGTCTGACCCTGTCGGTGCGCGGCGGCGGAATGTCCTACAGCGCCGGATACATCGCCACCAACGAGCGGACCGTGCTGATCGATATGTCCGCAATGGACCGGATCGTCGAGCTGAACGTCACCGACAGATATGTCACCGTCGAGCCGGGCGTGACCTGGCACCAGCTGCGCGAGGCGCTGCGCCTGCACGGGCTGACCACTCCTTTCTGGGGCACCTTCTCGGGGCGTCACGCAACGGTGGGCGGCTCGGTCTCGCAGGGGGCAAAGTTTTACGGATCGGCCTCGCGGGGCGGATCCGCCGAAACGGTTCTGGCGCTGCGCGTCGTCACCGGACGCGCCGAGGTGATCGCCACCGGCTCGTCTTCGGGATCGGTCCGCGGCAGTCCCTTCTTCCGGAACTACGGGCCCGATCTGACCGGCATGTTCCTCGGCGATTGCGGCGCCTTCGGGATCAAGACGCGCATCAGCCTTGTGCTTGTCCCCGCAGCCGAAACCGAAGCCTACGCGTCGTTCAGCTTCGACGATCCCGCAGCACTCATGGGTGCCATGGCACAGATCGGGTCCGGCCTGCTGGCAAGCGAATGCAGCGGGATCGACCCTTATACCGCCCGCAGCCGGATGGCGAGCCAGGGGCTGGTCGCGGATCTGAAGACCGTGGGGGAAGTCGTCAGCCAGTCGAGGCACAAGGCGTCGGGCCTGCGTGACGCCGCGCTGATCGCCCTTTCGGGGAGGCGCTTCGCAAAGCGGATCGGCTATCTGATGAGCGCCACGGTCGAGGGCGCAGACCGGCACGAGGCCGGGCGCAAACTGGCACGCCTGCGCCGGATCGCGCGCGACGCGGGCGGCGTTGCGGTGCCGGCCTCGATCCCCCGTGTCCAGCGCCGCATCCCCTTCCCGCCAATGAACACCGCGCTTCTGACGCCGGGCGGCAAGCGGATGGCCTGGCTGCATACGGTCGTGCCGAATTCGCTTGGCCCCGAAACCTTTACCCGCACGGAAGACGTATTCACCCGACTGGGCCCCGAACTCGAGCCGCACGGCATCGGCCACGGCTATCTGCTGTCGACACACGGACCGACCGCCGTGGGGGTCGAGGCGCTGATCCGCTGGCCGGACGCGCCCCTGCCGCTTCATCTCGCGCCGATGACCGCCGACGAGCGCGCCGCAGTCCGCTCACGGCCCGACAATCCGGCCGCGCGCGATGTCCTCGCGCGCCTGACAGGTGAAATCCTCGATCAATGGCGCGATCTCGGCGGAGTCCATATGCAGATCGGCCGGAAGTATCCCTATTTCGAGACGCGCGTTGCCGAAGTGCAGGCTCTGCTTGGCGCGCTGAAGTCGCTGCATGATCCGGATGGCATTCTGTCGCCGGGCAATCTGTTTTCCCTGAAATAGAGACACATCCGCGCCGGATTGCTGGCATGAAAAGGCCGGGGCAATCGCCTGCCCCGGCAGTTGGGGAAGAATTCTGTCCTATTCGAATGAATCGAGCCGGACGATGCCATCGGGGAAGGGCTCGTATCCGGCATCCTTCGTGGCGCCGTAAACAAGGTTGATGTCCCAGAGCGGCAGGAATTCCCGCAGCTCGTTGCCCCGCCGGAAGGCCGCGGTGATGATTTCCTGCTGCTTTGCCTTGTCGGCTTCCTCGCGCTGCGCCTTCACCATCTTGTCGATTTCCGGATCCGCGCTCCAGTTATGCGTGCCGGCCTCGTACATCGTCCCGAGGATGGTCTCGGCGTGAAACTGCGACGAGCCGAAGGCGAAGAAGGTCATCTTGTCGAGCTGGTTCTGCACCCATTTCGGGAAATAGGCCGTGAACTCCAGCGAGTTGAGCTCAACGTTGATGCCAGCCTCCTTGAGATAGCCCGCGATCGCCTGCGCCTGCTCGTTGGCCAGCGCGAAGTTGTTGTTGGGATAGTCCATCACGACGGGCGTTCCGTCATAGCCGGACTCCTTCACCAGCGCCTTGGCCTTTTCGGGATCGTATTGCACCGGCTCGAAGTCGGCGGTGTAGCCCTCGTTGTTCGGCGGGATGATGATCCCTGTCGCCTTGCCGGTGCCGCGCATCAGCTTCTCGGCAATCGCCTCGCGGTCGATCGCATAGTCCACGGCCTCGCGCAGCTTGGGATTGTCGAAAGGCGCGACGGTCGGGTTCATCCCCAGATAGGCCACGCGAAAGCCGGACTCGGCCGCCACAATCAGGTTCGGGTCGTTTTCCAGCATGGGAACCAGCGAGGGCGGCAGATCGGGAACGATATCGACTTCGCCCGACAGCAGCGCGTTGGCACGTCCGGCGTCGGACGGGATCGGTCGGAAGGTCGCCTTCTTCACCGGAAGCTCGCCCCCCCACCAGTCGGGGAAGAACTCGAGCACCATCTTGTCGTCCTTGACCCACTCGACCATCTTGTAGGGACCGGTGCCGACCGGCTTGGTCGCATAGCCGTCATCACCGACCTCTTCCCAGTATTTCCGGGACATGACGTAGGTGTACTTGGTCTGGCGGTCGAAGATCGCATAGGCTGCCTTGATCTTGAAGACGACGGTATAATCGTCGGGCGCCTCGACAGTTTCGACCTGCTTCAGGAAGTTGCGGACCGGAGTCTTGTCGTCCGCCAGGATACGTTCAACCGTCCAGACCACGTCATGGGCCGTCATGTCGTAGCCGTTGTGAAACTTCACGCCCTTGCGGATGTGGAACGTCCATGTCTTCAGGTCGTCGGAATGCTCCCAGCTCTCGGCGATCTGCGGAATGACCTCTCCGTTCTTGCCGATCTTCGTCAGCGCCTCGAACACGTTCAGCCGGTAGTTCAGCGCGATGGGTGAGGTGTCCTTGCTCGGGTCGAGCGTCGGAAAGTCGCTCGAGAGGGCGATGGTCAGTTCCTCCGGCGCGGCCTGCACCGCGGGACCGGCCATCATGGCGGCCGCCAGCAGGGCACCGCCAAGGGCCGTCCTCATGCGTGTAATGTATGTCATCGGTGTCTCCCAGTGTGTCACGGCGCCTGTTTCGTCCGGGACGGGGGCGCATCGTTTGGCAGAAGCGCGGGTGCACCACCGCTTCCTGGGTTCGAGGCTAGAGGCTCGATCCGCCAACTGTCAACAGTTTACTGATCCTCAAGATGACCCAAGGTCATGCCGGCCCTATCGACGCCTGAAAAGCGCGCGGACGGGGCCCTGCCGCCGATAACGTCAGCGACCGGGCAACGACCCTGCGCGCGGCTCATCTCCGCGCGCAGGGTTTTCGCTTATGCAGCCTTACTGCGTCTCGGCCGCGCGGGCCGCGTCGATCCCGGATTCGGCCTTTTCGACGGAAGCGTTCAGCGCGTCGAAGACTTCCGGCCCACCCGGTACATTGGCCTTGAACCAGTCGAACACCGGAGCGGCGGCTTCCTTGAAGGCGGCCTTCTCCTCGGCGCTCGGCACGTAGACCTCACCGCCGGCCGCCGCGAAATCCTCGTAGGCCTGAATGGACTTGCGCTTGGGCGAGGCGAAGGTCGCCTGCTGAAGCTGATAGAAACCATCCGCCACGATCATCCGCAGCTCGGGCGACATCGCCATGAATCGCTCGTTGTTCATGAACCACATCGCGCCCATGTAGCTGTGCCCGTCGAGTGTGAGGTACTTCAGGCCCGCCTCGGGAAACTTCATGTTCATGATGTCGGTGATCCCGTTCGCGGTGCCTTCGACGACACTGGTCTGCAGCGACGTGAACAGCTCGGGCCAGGGGATGGGCGTCGGCGACGCGCCAAGCGCCTTGACCAGTTCCTGCGGCAGGTCAGCCACCACGGTGCGCATCTTGAGCCCTTCGAGATCGGAAGGCTGCTGCACCCGCCGCTCGGTGTTGGCGAAGTTGCGCCAGCCGCCCGTGTTGCCGATGGTCATCAGCCGCATCGCGCCGCCGGAATCCTCCATCACCTTCTGCTGAAGCAAGTCGACGAAGTCACTGTCGTTGGCCAGCACCGCCTCGGCAACACGGTCGTCCGACATCAGGTAAGGCAGGTCGAGCACCTGCACATAGGGGAATATGTTCGCCGCGCCGGAAGACGTGGCGATATAGATGTCGATTGTTCCGTCAGCGACGCCCTGAAGGCATTCCTCGGGCTGAGAACAAAGCTGTGTCCCGATGAAGAGTTCGACCGCGATCGCTCCGTTCGAGGCATTCTCGACATAGTTCTTGAATACGACGAGCCCGTCATAGTCCTCGTCGTCCTCGTTGGAGTTGGCGGTGGCGCGCAGGGTGATCTCCTGCGCCATGGCGGCAACCGGCGCCGCGAGCAGCGCCGCAATCGCGGTGGTCTTCAGTATTCTGGTCAGCATCTCGAGTTTCTCCCTTTTGGTTGTCACGATCAGTTGGCGAACCCCGCAAGACGCGGGATCGTCATGGAAATCGCCGGGACATAGGTGATCAGGAAGATCACCACGACCTCCACGGCGAGGAAGGGCAGGATCGCGCGGGCGATGGTCTCGATCCGCTCATGCGAGACGGCAGCCGCCACGAAAAGCACCAGCCCCATGGGCGGCGTGGCAAGACCCACGGTCAGATTCACGCTCATGATGATGGCGAAATGGATCGGATCGACGCCCAGGTCGGTGAAGATCGGCGCGAGGATCGGGGCAAGGATGATGATCGCCGGACCCGCGTCGAGGAACATCCCGACGACGAAGAGCAACAGGTTGATGAGGAACAGCAGCACCAGCGGATTGTCCGAAAGGCCGACGATCAGACCGGCAAGGGTCTCGGGCGCATGGGACAGGCTGACCACCGTTTTGAAGGCCATGGCCGCCCCCACGAGCAGCAGCACCACGGCCGAGGTGATTCCGGCGCTGGTCAGGATGCCGGGCAGGTCCCGAAGCCTGAGGCTCCGAAGGATCGCGATGCTCACGAGCAGCGCGTAGGCAACGGCCATCGCCGCCGCCTCTGTCGGGGTGAAGACGCCCCCCAGGATGCCGCCCAGGATCAGGACAGGCGTTTGCAGCGGCACCACTGCGCGCTTGCATACCATGCGGAAATCGGGGCTGACCAGCCGGCGTACTCCGAGGAAGAGCGCATGCGCGACGGCGAGGCAGGCAGCGATGGCAAGCCAGCGCGCGCCACCGGCCATCCCCTCGGTAGGCAGCAGCGCGTAGAAAAGCCAGACGAGGTTGAGGCGTACGAGCAGGAAGGACACCCACCATTCCATGACGCCGATCCGCGCCCCGCTCAGCACCACGCGATGTGCCGCGGGAAGGTCATAGTGATCGGCAGTCGCGCGCACCATCAGCATCAGCCCGATGCCCACCAGCACACCCGGCACGATCCCGGCCAGGAACAGGGCCGCGACGCTTTCGCCCATCACATAGGCGTAGATGATCATGATCCCCGAGGGCGGGATGATCGGCCCGATGACCGAACTTGCCGCCGTTATCGCGGCGGCATAGCGGCGGGTGTAGCCCTCGCGCTCCATCGCGGGGACAAGCATCGAGCCCAGGGCAGACGTGTCGGCAACCGCGGATCCCGACAGCCCGGCGAACAGGATCGAGCTCAGGATATTCACCTGCGCCAGCCCGCCGCGCAGGTGCCCCATCAGCGCCTGGCTGAACTCGACGAGCCGCTCGGTGATGCCGCCCCGGTTCATCAGCTCTCCGGCGAGCATGAAGAAGGGGATCGCCATAAGCGGGAAGCTGTCCATCCCGTTGTAGACGTTGCGGTAGAGCAGCGCGATGTCGCGCTCCTGCCCGTTCAGCCAGAGCAGCAGACCCGGCCCGGCAAGCAGGGCGAAGAACACGGGCAGACCGGCCAGCAGCAGAACAAGGAAGACCGGAAGGAACCAGACCAGCATCTATTCCGCACCCGCTGGGATTTCCGCGCCCGCAATCTCGGGAAGACGGTCACCGCCCCCTAGGAGGGTGACGAGGCTGCGCAGGATCAGCTCGACATTGACGAGGATCAGCAGCACTACGCCCACGAAGAGAGATGCCATCATCCAGCTGCGCGGCACCCGCAACCACTCGTCGAAACCGACCGAGAGCGGCACATAAAGCGACGCGGTGGCGAAGCGCCCGCCAAAGCCGGTCAACTCGGCCCAGCCGAGCCGGACGCCGACGACGAGAACGACAAGGCAGACCAGCAGCAACAGCAGGTTGAGGAGCTGCCCGATCTTGAGCGGCAGCAGAAGGGCAATCATGTCGATGGCGACGAACCCGCCCCGCCGGAAGGCCGTCGGCGCCATCAGGCCCGTCATCCAGAGCATGCAAAAGCGCGCGGCCTCATCCGGCCATGGCAACGCATTGTTGAGCACGTAGCGGAACCAGATCTGTATCAGGATCGCGACGACCATAGCGGCCACGGCGAACGCGCCCACAGCCCGCCCAATCGCCAGCAGGGCCGCGTTCAAGGAACCGATCGGCACGAGAACCGACAGCAATCCGCCCATGCGGGCCCTCCCCCCCTATTGCGGCGGCCCTACTGTCGGAACCGCCTGCGTCCGTGCTCAGGGATGCTCGAACTTTCCGAACTTGCCGGCATAGAAGGCCAGCGCATCCCCCTGCCCCAGCCCGACCCGTAGCACCTTCCCTATGACGATCACGTGATCCCCCGCCTCATGCACCGCCTCCCGGTCGCATTCGAACCGCGCGAGACAGCCGGGCAGCAGGGGCGCGCCCCCGGGCCCGGTCCCGTGCGGCCGGTCCCGCAGGGCATGGGCGTCCTTCGAACAGGCAAAGCACAGCTCGCTCTGATCTGCCGACAGCACGTGAATGGCGAAATGTTCCGCCTTCTCGAAGTACCGGAACCGGCGCGAATTGCGGTCGAGCGCCCACATCAGCAGGGGCGGCTCGAGCGAGAGCGAAGAAAAGCTGTTCGCGGTGATGCAGACCGGACCCTCGGAGCTCGCGCAGGTCACGATTGTCACCCCGGTTGCAAAGCGGCCATAGGCGTCGCGCAGGGCACGGGTATGGGTCTCGGACGGCGCGAACATGCGCGCCATGTCGGTGGAGTGGGCATTCATCATGGAACCTCCTGTCCCAGAGCGGCCTCATAGAGCCGGAACCACGTCTGACGGTCCAGCTCGACCTTCAACGCGTCCGAGAGCCGCGCGATCCGGTCGAGGTTGTTTGTTCCCATCACAGGCAGGATAGACGCAGGATGCGCCAGCAGGAAGGCCACAGCGACCGCCGCCCTGTCCACACCCTGTTCCTGCGCGATCGAGTCGGCAACGCGGGACACCGGCCCTTCCTGCGTCATGAGCGCACCACCCCCCAGCGGCGACCAGCCCATGACGGGATGTCCCTTGCGCTGGTGAAAGGCCAGATCGCCGTTGGTGAAGGGGGCGATGGCACTCAGCGAAATCTCGATCTGGTTCGTCACAAGCGGCGTGGACATGGCCGACTGCAGCAGCTTCCAGTCCCAGGGCCGGAAGTTGGACACGCCGACGGCGCGCACCTTGCCGCTGCTTACCAGATCATCAAGCGCGGCACCCGTTTCATGATGGTCCATCAGCGGATCGGGCCGGTGGATCAGCAGCAGGTCGACGTGGTCGATGCCCATGTCCTGCAGCGAGGCGTTCACCGACGCCTCGATATGCGCCCGGGAGGTATCGTAATGCTTGACCCGCGCGCCCGAATGCCGTCCGGCAGGGGCGACGATGTCGCATTTCGTGACGATCTCCATCCGCGCCCGCAGCGACGGATTGGCCTTCAGCGCGCCGCCGAAAACCGCCTCGGCGGTATAGCCGCCGTAAATGTCGGCCTGATCGAAGGTGGTGATTCCCTGCTCAAGACAGCGCTGGATCTTCGCCTCCACATGGCCGGCGGAGGTGTCCGCGTCGTCCGCCACCCGCCACATCCCATAGACAATGCGGCTCATCTCGAGCGTGTCGCCAATCCTGACCCGGTCCATCAGCGCCGCTCCCCCGCACCAAGTGGCGTGGCCGGCATCTGCGCCGGAACCCGCCCGTATTCCTGCGGCAGCGAACAGGTCTTCAGCTCGGGCATGACCCGCTTGCCGAAATGGCGCGCCTCGTCGAGATGCGGATAGCCCGAGAAGATGAAGGCGCGAATTCCCATCTTGCGATATTCCTCGATCTTCGACAGCACCTGGTCGGTCGAGCCCACCAGCGCCGCCCCGCAGCCCGAGCGCGCGCGCCCGATCCCGGTCCACAGACCCGGCTCTATATAGCCGAACTGATCGGCAAGCTCGCGGGCGCGCGCCTGATGCGACACGCCCAGCGATCCCGCGTCAAGCGCGCGTTCGCGGATCAGCTTGCCCAACTCGTCGTCGAGCCTCGACACGATATGGTCCGCGTATTCGCGCGCCTCGGCCTCGGTGTCGCGCACGATCATGTGCACGCGCAAACCGTAGTCGAGCGTCCGCCCGTGTTGCTCGGCCACGGCGTTGACCGCCTGCATGCGCTCGCCAAGCTGCTCTTTCGTCTCCGGCCACATCAGGTAGACATCGCAATACTCGCCGCAAAGCGCCAGCGCGTCAGGGGAATAGCCGCCGAAATAGAGCAATGGTCCGCCCTGCTGATAGGGCTTTGCCGGGTCGGTGCTGACCCCCTCGAAATGATAGACTTCGCCCTCGTGATCGATCCGATCCCGCGTCCATGCCTGTTTGAGGATCTGCACCACCTCGCGCGAGCGCCGGTAGCGAAAGGCGCTGTCCGCCTTCTCGCCCGGAAAATCCGACGAGATGATGTTGACCGTGAGCCGTCCCTTCAGCATGTGATCCAGCGTCGCGAGGGTGCGCGCCAGCATGATCGGCTGCATCTCGCCGCAGCGCACCGCCGCCAGAAGGTTGATCGTCTCGGTGATCGGCGCGCAGCCCGCGACGAAGCTCAGCGTGTCCTGCCCCACCTGATAGGACGAAGGGCACAGGATGTTGCGGAAGCCCTGCCGCTCGGCCTCCAGCACGATCTCCGAGCAATGCTCCCAGCTCGATCGCAGATCCCCGTCCGGCACCCCGAGGAACTGGTAGTCGTCCGAACAAAGCGCCGAGAACCACGAAACCTCGCTGGCGTCGAGATCGGCTGAGGTGACAGGGACGACGGTCATGTGAAGGCGGCTCCGCTCGGGTGCATTTCCTCTTGCGTAGCAATCGCCTTCATGTAGATCAATAGTGTATCAATTATTTCCGCGACCCATGACGCAGATAGCCTACCCTCGCCCCGGAAATCCGAACGCCCTGCCCGTCTATGTCCAGATCGCCGAGCTGCTGATCCGGGATATCGCGTCTGGCCGCCTGCTCGTGGGCGAACGGCTGCCGCCCGAACGTGACATGGCCGCCGCTCTCGGCGTTTCCGTCGGGACCCTGCGCAAGGCCCTCGCCGAACTCGAGAAGAAAGGCATGCTCGAGCGCGTGCAGGGCTCAGGCAACTACGTGCGCGACGCGGGCGACGGCACGAATGTCTACGCCATGTTCCGCCTCGAGCTTCCGGGCGGCGGGGGTCTGCCAAGGGCCGAGGTGCTCGACGTATCGCTGATCGACAAGCCCGCCGACCTGCCGGATTTCGGGACCGCGCCGCGTGCCTCGCGGGTCCGGCGGCTGCGCTATCTGAACGACACCATGATCGCGCTAGAGGAAATCTGGCTCGACGAATCGGCGGGGCGGATCGACCGCGCGCAGCTGTCCGAGTCGCTTTATCACTATTACCGCACGCAGCTGCACTTCTGGATCACCCGCGCCGAGGACCGCGTGTCCGTCGGCGCCCTGCCGGACTGGACACCGGAGCGCTTCACCAGACCCCCCGGCGCGGTGGTGGGCTACATCGAACGGTTCAGCTGGTCCGACCGGCCCCGCCCGGTGGAATTCTCGCGCACCTGGTTCGACCCGGAGCGCGCGCTTTACGTCCAGCGTCTCAAATGAACACGAAAGGAATCAGATGACCCGGCAGATCAACTACGGGCTGATCGGATGCGGCATGATGGGACGTGAGCACCTGCGCAACATCGCCCTGCTCGAAGGCACCCGCGTCACCGCGATCTTCGAACCGGATGCCGCCATGGCCGCCGCGGCGCAGGCTTTGGCGCCGGACGCGCGCATGGCGACATCGGTGACCGACCTGCTTGCCGAGCCGGACCTCGACGCCCTCGTGATCGTCAGCCCGAACCATGTGCACGTCGGGCAGATGGAAGAGATCGCGGCGACCCGTCCCCTGCCCCTGCTGGTGGAAAAACCGCTGTTCATCACGCCGCAGGACGAGGCCCGGATCGCGCGGCTTGCCGAACGCTATCCCGCGCCGATCTGGGTCGCGATGGAATACCGCTACATGCCCCCCATCGCGACGCTGATCGCGCAGGCCGAACGGGCCACGGGCGGCGTCCGCATGCTTTCAATCCGCGAACACCGCTTTCCCTTTCTCGAAAAGGTCGGAAACTGGAACCGCTTCAACCGGAACACCGGAGGCACCTTCGTCGAGAAATGCTGCCATTTCTTCGATCTGATGCGCCTCATCCTGAAATCCGATCCTGTCCGGGTCATGGCCTCGGGCGGACAGGGCGTGAACCACCTCGACGAACGCTACGACGGCGAAGCGCCGGACATCCTCGACCACGGGTATGTCATCGTCGATTTCGCTTCCGGGGCGCGGGCAATGCTGGAACTCTGCATGTTCGCCGAAGGCGCGCGGTTCCAGGAAGAGATTTCAGCGGTCGGCGGAACGGGCAAGATCGAGGCGCATGTGCCCGGCCCGGCGCGTTTCTGGCCCGAACATCTCGGCACGCCGCCGATAGCAGAGCTGATCGAAAGCCCGCGCAGCCCCAGGGGCCCGGTGCTGCGCGAGATCCCCGTCGATCCCACCCTGCTCGATGCGGGCGACCACAACGGCGCAACCTACTACCAGCACCGGGGTTTCCTGCGCTGCATCCGCGAGGGTCTGCCGCCCGAGGTCGGTCTGCAAGACGGTGCATGGGCCGTGCGCATGGGTCTGGCGGCGCAGGAGTCCGCCGCCATGGGCAAGGCGGTGGAATTGTGATGGTATCGCCCGGCACGGAGCTCCAGCCCGTGCCGCGGCCCCTATTGTCCTAGCGCCCCAGCAGGCTTGCAGCGCGTGCCAGTTCGGTGATCGCTTCCCAGTCGCCCGCCCCGACCTTGTCGTCCGGCGCGACCCAGCTTCCGCCTGCACAGACCACGTTGGGCAGGCTCAGGTAGCTCTCGGCATTCTTCGTGTTGACCCCGCCCGTCGGGCAGAAGCGGATCTGCGGCAGCGGTCCCGCCAGCGCCTTCAGCGCCGGCGCGCCGCCCGACGCCTCCGCCGGAAAGAATTTCAGCATGTCGTAGCCGCGTTCCAGCAAGGCCATCGCCTCGCTTGCCGTCGCCGCGCCGGGCAGCATCGGCAGCCCCGCCGCCTCTGCCGCGTCGAGCAGCTTGTCCGTGGCGCCCGGCGAGACACCGAACTGCGCCCCCGCGTCCACCGCCCGCTTCACGTCGTCCGGGGTCAGGATCGTCCCGGCGCCGGGAATGCCCCCCTCGACCTCGGCCATGGCCGCGATGACGTCGAGCGCAGCAGGCGTGCGCAATGTCACCTCCAGCACCGGCAGCCCGCCCGCGACCAGCGCCTCGGCCAGCGGTTTGGCATGGGCCACGTCATGCACGACGAGCACGGGAATGATGGGCGCCTTGCGGCAGATGTCATAAGTGGACGCGCTCGCTTCCGTCGGTGTCATTTCCTTGCCCCTTGCCTTCAATTCAGTTCAGATCACGCTCGCGCCGGTATCGGCCGAACCCACGAGCCTGCGGAAACTCGCGAAAAGCTCGCGCCCCTGCCCATGCTCGTTGCCACTCAGGTCCGCCTGCGCGGCGGGACGTTCTGTCACCCCCTCGGTCACGATCTCGAGCGTGCCGTGCTCGGCATCCACACGCAAGATGTCCCCATCCTGCACCCGCGCGATATTTCCCCCGTCGAGCGCTTCCGGACAGACATGGATCGCCGAGAGCACCTTGCCAGAGGCTCCCGACATCCGCCCGTCCGTCACCAGCGCCACTTTGAGCCCCCGCGCCAGCAGGTTCGCGAGCACCGGGGTCAGGCTGTGCAGCTCGGGCATCCCGTTGGCCTTCGGTCCCTGAAACCGCACCACGACCACCACGTCACCGTCGAACTCGCCCGCCTTGTAGGCCGCCTTGACGTCTTCCTGGTCATGAAAGACCCGCGCAGGCGCCTCGACAACCCGGTGCTCGGGCGTCACAGCAGAGACCTTGCAGACCGCCGTCCCCAGCGACCCGCTCATCCGCTTCAGCCCCCCGGTGGGCTGGAACGGAGCGTTCGCCGGCCGCACGATCTTGTCGTTGAGGCTCTCCTTCGTTCCGGCGACCCACTCCAGCACGCCATCGTTAAGCTTCGGCTCCTGCGTGTATTGCTCGAGCCCCTGCCCCGCGATGGTCGTCACATCCGGGTGCAGCAGCCCCGCCCCCAGCAGCTCGCCGATCAGGAATCCGAGCCCCCCGGCCGCGTGGAAATGGTTCACGTCCGCCAGCCCGTTCGGATAGACCCGCGCCAGCAGCGGCGTTACATCCGCCAGATCCGAGAAATCCTGCCAGTCGAGGATGATGCCCCCCGCCCGCGCCATCGCCACGAGGTGGATCAGCAGGTTGGTCGACCCCCCCGTCGCATGCAGGCCGACGATCCCGTTGACATAGGCCCTCTCGTCCAGAACGTCGCAGACCGGCGTATATTCGTTGCCGAGGTTGCTTATCGCCAGCGACCTCTCGGCGCCGGCCACGGTCAGCGCATCGCGCAGCGGCGTGTTGGGATTGACGAAGCTCGACCCCGGCAGGTGCAGGCCCATGAACTCCATCAGCATCTGGTTGGTGTTCGCCGTGCCGTAGAAGGTGCAGGTGCCCGGCCCGTGATAGGCCGCCATCTCTGCCGCCATCAGCACGTCGCGCCCGACCTCTCCGGCGGCAAAGGCCTGACGGACCTTGGCCTTCTCGTCGTTGGAGATGCCCGAGGTCATCGGCCCCGCCGGCAGGAAGATGCCCGGGATATGCCCGAAGGCCTGCGCAGCGATCACCAGCCCCGGCACGATCTTGTCGCAGACCCCGAGGTAGACCGCCGCGTCATAGGTGTTGTGGCTCAGCGCCACGCCTGTCGCCATTGCGATCACGTCGCGCGAGAAAAGACTCAGCTCCATGCCCGCCGTCCCTTGGGTCACGCCGTCGCACATGGCAGGCACCCCGCCGGCGACCTGCGCGGTGCCGCCGATGCGGCGCGCGGCGCTGCGGATCAGCTCGGGATAGCGCTCGAACGGCTGATGCGCCGATAGCATGTCGTTGTAGGTGGTCACGATGGCAAGGTTGCCCGCATCGCGCGTCGCCAGCGCCTCCTGGTCTGGACCCGCTCCGGCATAGGCATGCGCCTGCCCGCTGCAGCTCAGATGCGCACGCGCCGGTCCGTCCTCTGCCGCCCGACGCATGCGCGACAGATAGGCGCCGCGGCTCTCCTCACTGCGTGCGATGATGCGGTCGGTGACGTTCTTCAGCATGTCGTTCAGCATCGGCTCTCTCCTCGTGGGGGCGGGTTGCCGGTGCACGATCCCGAAGGCTTTTCCGGCCCGCCATCCTGCGGCACAATTCTGTTAGCGCTAACTTAGCACGCCGCGTGACGTCCTTCAATCGCCCCCCGCCCGACGTGTCGGCGCAACGGTCTCTGTGGGACCGGGACGCAGCCTGTTGCGGGAATATGCGGCGTGGATCTTCGACAATGCCCAAATTGCGGGCAATTCCGCGAGCCCGTCACGACCCGAGCGCACCTCTTGCGGCAAACCCTCCCGGCCGGGTCTTTACTTCGCTCCGGCTCTGGCCCTGCATTCGCTCATGGCCAGCCAGCTTTCCATCATCATCATCGAAAAGGAACGTGACCGCGCGCTGATGATCGCGGACGCGCTCTCGCGGGTCGACGACTATCAGACGCACATCGTCTCGGATGTGACCGGGTTGCGCCAGTCCATCGCCGAGCGCAATCCCGACGTGGTCCTTGTGGACCTCACGAGCCCGACACGCGACATGCTCGAGGAGCTCGCCCTGGCCTCCGGTCCGCTGGAACGCCCGGTCGCGCTCTTTGTCGATCGCACCGACAGCAGCCTCACGCGGCAGGCGGTCGAGGCAGGGGTCTCGGCCTATGTGGTGGACGGTCTGCACCCGAACCGGATCCGTCCGGTTCTCGATGCCGCGATTGCCCGCTTCCACATGTTCCAGCGCATGCGCTCCGAACTCGAGGCGACGAAGAAGGCGCTTCACGAGCGCAAGATCATCGAACGCGCCAAGGGCATCCTCATGCGTTCGCGCGGGCTTGGCGAGGACGAGGCCTATGCCCTGCTCCGCTCGACGGCGATGGACAAGGGGCGGCGGATATCGGATGTGGCCGAGGCGCTGGTGACGGCGGCGGACCTTCTGTCATGAGCGCGCTCGAACTGACCGCCGGATTCATCCCGCTGGTGGACGCGGCCCCGCTGGTCGTTGCCCGCGAGATCGGTTTCGCGGAAGAGGAGGGCCTGTCGCTCTCCCTCGTCCGTGCGCCGAGCTGGTCGATGCTGCGCGACATGCTCGTTCTGGGCCAGATCGAGGCCGCGCACATGCTCGCGCCCGTGCCGGTCGCGATGGCGCTCGGGCTCGGCGGGCTCTCGGACCGCATCGACGTGCTGTCCGTGCTGTCGGTCAACGGCAACGTTGTCGGGGTGTCCACGGCCCTCGCCGCCCAGATGCGCGCCGCCGGCCATTCGCCTTCGGCCTTCAACGATGCCGGGGCGACCGGGCGCGCGCTGATCGGTCTGGGGCGGCCCCTGCGAATCGGCGTGCCCTTCCCCTTCTCCATGCATGCCGAGCTGCTCTACTACTGGCTCGGTGCGCTTGGGTATGCCGCGCCCCAGGCGCTGGACGTGCGGACCTTTCCCCCGCCGCTCATGGCAGAAGCGATCGCCGCGGACGAGATCGACGCCTTCTGCGTCGGCGAACCCTGGGGGTCGATCGCGGTCGAGAACGGGTCGGGCGAACTCATCCTTCCGACCGCGGCGATCAGGGCGTTCGCTCCGGAGAAGGTGCTGGCAGTACGCCACAGCTGGACCGAAACCGAGCCGGAGATCACCGGCCGGCTGATGCGTGCGGTCTGGAAGGCAGGGCGCTGGCTTGGCCGGGCGGAAAACCGGATCACCGCTGCCGAGTTGCTGCAGCGGCCCGAGTATCTCGGGGTTTCGCCCGAGGTGATCGACCGGGCGCTGACGGGCACGCTGGTCACGGCGCGCCACGCGCCCGAGCAACGGGTGCCTGGCTTTCTGGAATTCTTCGGGGGTGGCGCGACCTTTCCGTGGAAATCGCAGGGCGCTTGGATCGCGGCGCAGCTTGCCGCGCGACTCGGGCTTGAACGTGGAGCGGCGGTGAATGCGGCCAAGTCCGTGTTCCGCACGGATCTCTACCGCCAGCACCTCGCGGGGACCGGGGCAGAGATGCCGGGCGCGTCCGAGAAGCTCGAAGGGGCGCTCGACGCGCCGACCGCGGCCGCGTCGGGTACGGGAAAGCTGATGCTTCTGCCGGACCGCTTCTTTGACGGCACCATATTCGATCCGGGCGCCTCGTCCTGAGCGGCCGAGGGCGCGCCGGTCAGGCGGCGGTAGGATCGTAGATGGCAAATGGCGTGCGCAGCAGGATCGTGATGTCGAGCCAGACCGACCAGTTCTCGATATAGCGGAGGTCGTCGTCGATGCGGCGCTGAAGCTGCTCGGGCTCGGTGATTGCGCCGCGCCAGCCGTTGACCTGGGCAAGGCCCGTGATCCCCGGCGGGAAACGGTGACGGACCGCATAGTTGCCCACCAGATCGCTGAAACTCTCCCGGTCCGACGACGCGGCGGCAAGCGCATGGGGCCGCGGTCCGACCAGAGACAGCGACCCCTGCAGCACGTTGAAGAGCTGCGGCAGTTCGTCGATGGAAAACTGCCGCATGATCCGGCCCGCCGGGGTAACGCGGGCGTCGCCCGGCGTCACCACCTCCACGCCGCGCGGATCGCTCTGCTCGCAATACATGCTGCGGAACTTCCACACCTTCACGATCCGATGGTTGAAGCCGTAGCGGTCCTGCTTGAAGAGGATGGGCCCCGGGCTGCTGAGCTTTACCGCGAGCGCGGCAACCAGCATCACGGGCGAGAGCAGCAGCAGCGCGGCGACGCCTACGACAACATCGAACAGCCGCTTGGTGAGCCGGCGATGGAAGCCGAAGGTCATCGCCCTTCCGCCCGGCCCGCCGGTATCGGGAAAGCGGAAATCGTCGCTGATCTGTGAAAGATGCACCGCGACGGGCAGTACGCTCAGCCGTTCCATCATCTCTTCCAGCCGCTCCTTTGCGGTGGTCGGCACTGTGACGATGATGAGGTCGATCTCGGCGATCTGGCAGAAACGCACCATCGCTTCGAAGTTGCCGATCTGCGGCACCTCGAAGATCCGTTCGGGAACGCGGCCCGATTCGCGGTCGTCGAAGATGGCGCAGACACGCACGTCGTTTTCCTTGTACGCATCGAGCCCGCGCAGGACACGCTTCGCCTCTTCGGGATCTCCGCCCGCGAGGATCGCGCGCCGCGCGGTCAGACGCGATTCGATCGCCCAGCCGATCAGAAGGGCGACGAATGCGCGCTGCGGGAGCACGGCAAAAACCACCACCGCCGCGGCGACGACAGGGAATTCATGGTGGTCATGTCCAGCTTCGGGCGGGTGCGTCAGCATCATCGTCGCCAGCGGAACGAATGCGAGAAGCATGGCAGCCTGCGCCACGTTCCACCTGTTGCGGAGCGACCGCGGGGAATAGCCGACGAAGATCATGACCGCGATGACCCCCATGCTGGCGAGCATGAAGGCGTCGAGAACTCCCGGTCTGTCGTGATTGCCGTGGAAGAAATTATAGCTCGAGAACCACATGGCGAGGCTGAGCGCCACGAAGTCGAAACAGATCGCGATCACGGACACACGGGCCGCGACGACCGCAGGGCGCGAGAATCCCGAGGCGAGCCGCATTGCCGCTTCGCCCAGTGCATAGTCGGTTCCCGCCGGGACCGAACCCGTCCTGTTCATGTGCAGACCTCGTTGACGCGGATTCGCGACCCGTAGCCCGGTGACATATCAGCCCCCCGTTAAATGGCCGTGCTCTCCCGGCGGCTCCGCCTTTCGCAATCTGCATAAGATTCGAACGATCCCCGCCGATCCGCCCAGCAAACGGTCGCATCGGGACCTCTCGGCTCGAAATCGGGCGCGGCGAAACCGACACAGGCATTTTGTGCTTCCACGGATGCCGCCTTCGCCCTTATGCAAGATCCAGACAAGAGCAACGATGCTCCGTCGATACCCCCCCGAAGCAGGGATTTTCCCGAGCAAAGCCGCTCGATCCGACCGGACATGGTTTCCGGCGGACGACAGGCTTTGATTGCCGGGGGCTTCTCCTCCCGGCGCTTATACGATGCGAGGACAGACAGATGTTCAGAACCACCCTCATCGGAACCCTTCTCACCACCGCGCTTGCCGTGCCCGCCCTGGCCGAGCTCGAGCTCGAGAAGGACGAACTCACCCTCGGCTTCATCAAGCTGACCGACATGGCCCCGCTCGCGGTGGCCTATGAACAGGGCTATTTCCTGGACGAAGGACTCTTCGTCACCCTGGAAGCCCAGGCCAACTGGAAGGTGCTGCTCGACGGCGTGATCGACGGCCAGCTCGACGGCGCGCACATGCTGGCGGGCCAGCCGCTTGCCGCGACCATCGGCTACGGCACCGAGGCGCATATCATCACCCCCTTCTCGATGGATTTGAACGGCAACGGCATCACCGTGTCGAACGAGGTCTGGGAGATGATGAAGCCCAACATTCCCACCATGGACGACGGTCGCCCGCAGCACCCGATCTCGGCCGAGGCGCTGGCCCCGGTGGTCGATCAATTCCGCGCCGAGGGCAAGCCCTTCAACATGGGCATGGTCTTCCCGGTCTCGACCCACAATTACGAGCTGCGCTACTGGCTCGCCGCCGGAGGCATCAACCCGGGCTACTATTCGCCCGACAACGTCACCGGCCAGATCGGGGCCGACGTGTTCCTCTCGGTCACGCCTCCGCCGCAGATGCCCGCCACGCTCGAGGCCGGGACGATCAACGGTTATTGCGTGGGTGAGCCCTGGAACCAGCAGGCCGTTTTCAAGGGCATCGGCGTGCCCGTGATCACCGACTACGAGCTCTGGAAGAACAACCCCGAGAAGGTCTTCGGCATCACCGCAGAATTCGCCGAGCAATACCCCAACACGACGCTCGCCCTGACCAAGGCGCTGATCCGCGCCGCGATCTGGCTTGACGAGAACGACAACGCCAATCGCGAGGAAGCCGTCGAGATCCTCAGCCGCCCGGAATATGTGGGCGCGGATGCCGAGGTCATCGCCAACTCGATGACGGGCACCTTCGAATACGAAAAGGGCGACACGCGCGACGTGCCCGATTTCAACGTCTTCTTCCGCTACAACGCGACCTATCCGTTTTATTCCGATGCGGTCTGGTACCTGACCCAGATGCGCCGCTGGGGCCAGATCGCCGAGCCGAAGGACGATGCCTGGTATGACGCGACCGCGAAATCGGTCTACCGCCCGGACATCTACCTTCAGGCCGCGCGCCTGCTGGTGGACGAGGGGATGGCCGACGCGGCCGACTTCCCCTGGGACAGCGACGGCTACAAGGACGCGACGCCGGGCGAGGACGTGATCGACGGCATCCCCTTCGACGGCCGCACACCCAACGCCTATCTCGACAGCCTGCCCATCGGTCTCAAGGGCGAACAGGTCGTCGTCGGCGACCAGATCCAGGGCTGAGGCCCCTGCCGGGCGGCCTCTCCGCCCGGCACCCCGAACCGACAGCAAGGAGCCTGTAGCCATGACCGCCATAGACCCTGTTCTCATCGAGGCCCGCCAGAAGGAAGACCGCCGCGCGCGCCTCTTCACCCGCATCAACAAGGCCGATGCCTGGTTCAAGGTGCTGGGCCTCGCCTGGATCACGCCGATCCTGCGCACCGCCGCGGGCGACGATCCCGCGACCCAGATGAAAAGCCTCTGGCAGCTTCTCGGCGTGCCAGTGCTTGCCATCGCGGGCTTCCTCGCCCTCTGGGCCGCGCTGGCACCCACCGTCCAGACGTCGCTCGGCGCCATTCCCGGACCCGCGCAGGTCTGGGAAGAGGCGCTCAGCCTGCATTCGGACGCGATCGCCAAGGCGGAGCGCAAGGCGAAGTTCGAGGACCAGCTCGCGAAGCGCAACCAGAAGCTCATCGATGCGGGCCGCGCCTCGGAGGTAAAGACCGTCTCCTATACCGGCGCGCCAAGCTACTACGACCAGATCGCGACCTCGATCGTGACCGTCTTCTTCGGCTTCCTGATCGCCACCATCGTCGCCGTGCCCCTCGGGATCCTCGCCGGGCTCTCGGTCACGGCAAGCGCGGCGATGAACCCGCTGATCCAGATCTTCAAGCCGGTCTCGCCACTCGCCTGGCTGCCCATCGTCACCATGGTCGTTTCGGCGGTCTACACCACCTCGGACGGGCTTTTCGCCAAGTCGTTCCTCGTCTCGGCGATCACCGTCACGCTGTGTTCGCTCTGGCCGACGCTGATAAATACCGCCCTCGGAGTCGCCTCCATCGACCGCGACCTGGTGAACGTCTCGAAGGTCCTGAAGATGAACACATGGACCAAGATCACCAAGCTGGTGCTGCCCTCGGCCCTGCCGCTCATCTTCACCGGCCTGCGCCTGTCGCTCGGAGTCGGCTGGATGGTCCTGATCGCGGCCGAGATGCTCGCCCAGAACCCCGGCCTCGGAAAGTTCGTCTGGGACGAGTTCCAGAACGGCTCGTCCTCCTCGCTGGCCCGGATCATGGTCGCCGTCCTGACCATCGGGATCATCGGCTTCCTGCTCGACCGGGTGATGTTCGCCCTGCAGTCCCTCTTCACCTTCTCCGCGAACAGGTAGGCCCATGTCCATTCTGAAGTTATCGAATGTTTCCAAGGGCTACGGTGAAGGCCTCCAGCGGGTCGACGTCCTGAAGAACATCGACCTCGAGGTCCGCGAGGGCGAATTCGTCGCCATCCTCGGCTTCTCGGGCACCGGCAAGACCACGATCATGAACCTGATCGCCGGGCTCGACCGTCCCGACAGCGGCAGCGTCACCTTCAAGGGAGCGCCCGTGACCGAGCCGGGGCCCGAGCGCGGGCTGGTGTTCCAGAGCTATTCGCTGATGCCCTGGCTCACGGTGCGCGGCAACGTGATGCTCGCGGTCGAGGCGGTCTTTCCGAAGCTGTCGAAGGCCGAGAAACGCGCGAAGGCGGATCACTACATCGCCATGGTGGGTCTGTCCCATGCCGCCGCGCGCCGCCCCGCCGAGCTGTCAGGGGGCATGCGCCAGCGGGTGTCCGTCGCCCGGGCGCTCGCCATGTCGCCCGAACTGCTGCTGCTCGACGAACCGCTCTCGGCGCTCGACGCGCTGACCCGTGCCAACCTCGCCGACGAGATCCTCGGGATATGGGAGACGGACCGCAAGACCGTGGTCCTGATCACCAACGACGTGGACGAGGCCATCGTCATGGCCGACCGCATCATCCCGCTGAACCCGGACGGCACCCTTGGCGCGCCCTTCACCGTCGACCTGCCCCGCCCCCGCGACCGGATGGAGATGAACCATCACGCCGGCTTCAAGAAACTGCGCGCGGCGGTGACGACCTACCTGATGGACGCCGGTATCGAGGCGAAGATCGAGGAGACCCGCACCCTGCCGAACGTCACCCCGATACACGGTGTGCCAAGGGCCGTTGCGGCGGCGCAGGAAGGCCAGATCGAGAACCGCTTCCTCGACTTCAGCCAGATCCACAAGATCTATCCCACCCCCAAGGGTCCGCTCACCGTGGTCGAGGATTTCGATCTCAAGGTGAACCGGGGCGAGTTCATATCGCTCATCGGCCATTCCGGCTGCGGCAAGTCCACCGTTCTGACCATGGCCGCCGGGCTCAACGACATCTCGAAGGGCGTCATCAAGCTCGACGGCTATGACGTTGTCGGCGCCGATCCCGAACGCGCCGTGGTGTTTCAGTCGCCCAACCTCTTCCCGTGGCTCAGTGCCCGCGAAAACGTCGCCATCGGCGTCGACAAGGTCTATCCGAAGGCGACCCAGGGCGAGCGGCAGGAGGTGGTGGAATACTACCTCGAACGCGTCGGGCTGGCCGACAGCATGGACAAGCCCGCATCCAGCATGTCGAACGGCATGCGCCAGCGCGTCGGGATCGCCCGCGCCTTCGCCCTCAGCCCCAAGCTGCTGCTTCTCGACGAACCTTTCGGCATGCTCGACAGCCTCACCCGCTGGGAGCTGCAGGAAGTGCTGATGGAGGTCTGGTCGCGCACCCGGGTCACGGCGATCTGCGTCACCCATGACGTGGACGAGGCGATCCTGCTGGCCGACCGGGTCGTGATGATGACCAACGGGCCGCAGGCGACCATCGGGCGGATCGTCGACGTTGACCTGCCCCGCCCGCGCACCCGCAAGGCGCTTCTCGAACACCCGGATTATTATTCCTACCGCGAACAGGTGCTCGATTTCCTCGAGGAATACGAACACGGCGCCACGGGCAAGTCCCACAAGCCCGGCACCGAGACACCCCAAACGGACGACGGCAAGGCGCAGGAGGCCGCATGATGGACACCGTACTCGACACTCCCGTCCGCACCTTCATCGAGGTCACCGAGGTCTGGATCCCCGAAGGCGACAGGCTGGTGCTGGGCGCGGGCAGCTACGGCGCGCTCGACGCCTTCGCCGCGGCCTCGGGCAAGGAGAGCTTCGCGAAGGGCGAAGGCCTGCCCGGCAAGGCATGGGCCGAGGCGCGCCCGGTCGTGCTGAAAGGCTTCGAGGGGTCCTACTTCAAGCGCACCGATGCCGCGAAGGCCGCCGGGCTGACCAGCGCCGTGGCCGTGCCGGTCTTCGACGGGTCAACGCTCCGCGCCGTGCTCGTCACGCTCTGCGGCGATGACGAGAACCGGACCGGCGCCATCGAGGTCTGGTCGGAAGCCGATGGCCTGCTGACCCTCGACGACGGCTATTACGGCGCAGCGAAACATTTCGAATGGGTCTCTCAACACACCCAGTTCCCGCGCGGACAGGGCCTGCCCGGCGGGGTCTGGGCGGCCAACACCCCGGTGCTGATGCGCGATCTCGGGTCCGGCTACCGCTTCATCCGCGCCGAAAGCGCCGGCAAGGCGGGACTGACCAACGGGCTTGGCCTGCCGGTTCCGGTGCCGGGCGGCAAGACCTACGTGCTGACGCTGCTGTCGGCCCTCGGCACGCCCCTCGCCCGCCGGTTCGAGATCTGGGACGCCCGTGCGGCGAAGGTCGGCAGCGCCAATGACGCGGTACTGACCGACGGCATCTGCGCCCGCGAGGGCGCGCTCTGGGACGAAGACAACCCGCGCCGGGTCTCGGCCTGGCAGGGACCCATCGGCAAGGTGCTCGGAAGCGGCCTGCCGGTGCTCGAAAGCGGAGTCCCCGGGCTTGCCGCCGGCTATGGCTCGCTGACCGCCCTGCCGATCTATTCAAGGGGCGAACTCGCCCATGTCGTCGCCTGGTACTGCTGAGGAGATCATCATGAAAAAACTCATCGTCATCGGCGCCGGCATGGCCACGGGCCGCGCCCTGGAGCACCTCTTCGAGATCGCCCCCGACGAATGGGAGGTCACCCTCTTCAACGCCGAGCCGCGCGGGAACTACAACCGCATCATGCTTTCGCCCGTGCTCTCGGGCGAGAAGACCTACGAGGAAATCGTCATCCACGACGACGCCTGGTACGCCGACAACCGCGTGACCTGCCGCTTCGGCGAGAAAGTCGCTGCCATCGACCGCGCGGCCCGGACCGTGACGGCGGAAAACGGCGATGTGCTGGCCTATGACAAGCTGCTGATCGGAACCGGATCGAGCCCCTTCATCATCCCCCTGCCCGGCCATGACCTGGACGGCGTGATCGCCTATCGCGATCTCGAGGACACCAACCGGATGATCGAGACTTCCGCGACCCCCGGCGCCCGCGCTGTTGTGATCGGCGGCGGTCTGCTGGGGCTGGAAGCGGCGGCCGGACTGCGCCTGCGCGGCATGGAAGTGACCGTCATCCATATCGCCTCCCACCTGATGGAGCGCCAGCTCGACGCGGCGGCGGGTTACCTGCTGCGCAAGGCGTTGATCCACCGCGGCATCGACATCCGCTGTTCCGCCAACTCTCGCCAGATCCTCGGGGAAAACGGCAAGGTCCGCGCGCTCGAGCTCGACACCGGCGAAGAGATCCCCTGCGACCTTCTGGTGATGGCGGTCGGTATCCGGCCCAACGTGCAGCTCGCCAAGGAAGCCGGGCTTGCCGTCGGCCGCGCGATTCATGTCGATGACCGGATGGTGACCTCGGATCCCGACGTGCTTGCCGTCGGCGAATGCGTCGAACATGACGGCGCGCTCTTCGGTCTGGTCGCCCCGCTCTACGATCAGGCCAAGGTCGTGGCCGCCACCCTTGCGGAACAGGAAGCCGCCTTCAGGCAAAAGGAAGTCTCTACGAAGCTGAAAGTGACCGGCTGCGACCTCTTCAGCGCCGGGGATTTCGCAGATGGCGAGACCCGCGAGGACATTGTCTATCGCGATCCGGCACGGGGCGTCTACAAGCGACTCGTGATCGAGAATGACCGCCTCATCGGCGCGGTCATGTACGGCGACACCGCTGACGGCAACTGGTTCTTCGGCCTGATCAAGGACGGGTCCGACATTTCCGGGATGCGCGACACGCTGATCTTCGGACCGAACTTCCAGGGAGGCGCCTCTGCGGACCCTTTGCAGGCCGTTGCAGCCTTACCGCCTGAGGCGGAGATCTGCGGCTGCAACGGCATCTGCAAGGGAACCATCGTCAAGGCCATCGAAGGCGGCGCGCACGACCTCGGCGCCGTCCGGGCCCAGACCAAGGCTTCGGGTTCCTGCGGAACCTGCACCGGTCTCGTGGAGCAGGTGCTCGCCGTCACGCTTGGCGACGATTTCCAGATGCCCACGGCCCAGCCGGTCTGCAAATGCACCGACCTCACACACGAGGACGTGCGCCGCCTGATCAAGGCGAAGGAGTTGAAATCGCAACCCGCCGTCTGGCAGGAACTCGGCTGGAAGACGAAGGACGGCTGCCACGTCTGCCGCCCGGCGCTGAACTTCTACCTGCTGGCCGACTGGCCGCTCGACTACCAGGACGATCCGCAGAGCCGCTTCATCAACGAACGCAAGCACGCCAATATCCAGAAGGACGGCACCTTTTCCGTCGTGCCGCGCATGTGGGGCGGCATCACCACCCCGGACGAACTGCGCGCCATTGCGGATGCGGCCGACAAGTACGCGGTTCCGACCGTGAAGGTCACAGGTGGCCAGCGCATCGACCTTCTGGGCGTGAAATCCGAGGACCTGCCGGCGATCTGGGCCGATCTCAACGCCGCTGGCCTCGTGTCGGGGCATGCCTATTCCAAGGGGCTGCGGACGGTGAAGACCTGCGTCGGCACCGATCACTGCCGCTTCGGCACGCAGGATTCGACGGGGCTCGGCATCAAGCTCGAAAAGGCGCTGTGGGGGTCTTGGACACCGCACAAGGTCAAGCTTGCCGTGTCGGGCTGCCCCCGCAACTGCGCCGAGGCGACCTGCAAGGACGTGGGCGTGGTCTGCGTCGATTCGGGCTACGAGGTCAGCGTGGGCGGCGCGGCGGGCATGGACGTCAAGGAAACCCAGCCGCTCGGCAAGGCCACGACCGAACAGGAAGCCATCGACCTGACCATCGCCTTCGTGCAGCTCTACCGCGAGAACGCCAAGTACCTAGACCGGCCCTACAAGTGGATCGCCAAGGTCGGGCTCGACTGGGTGCGCGAGCGCGTGGTCGACGATCTCGAGAACAGGCAGGCCCTGATCGACAGGTTCGCAGTCAGCCAGAGCGTCTACCAGAAGGACCCCTGGGCCGCGCATGTGGCGGAACGCGCCGAAAGCTACCAGCCCCTCACCATGCTGCCGAAGGAGGCCGCCGAATGACCGACTGGATCGACATCGGACCGCTCGACGCCATCGCCCCGCGCGGGGCGCGCGTGCTCAGGACGGAGATCGGCTGCATCGCCGTCTTCCGCACCGCCGAGGACGAGGTCTTCGCCATCGACAACACCTGCCCCCACAAGGGAGGCCCGCTGGCCGAGGGCATCGTGCACGGCCACTCCGTGACCTGCCCGCTGCACAACTGGGTGTTCGACCTGCGCACCGGCCTTGCCCAGGGCGCCGACAGCGGATCGGTCGCGACCTATCCGGTCCGGGTTCACGAAGGACGGCTGCTTGCCGACCCCGCGCGCCTGGTCAAAAGGGATGCCGCATGATCCGCACCACCTGCCCATATTGCGGTGTCGGCTGCGGCGTGCTCGCCACGCCGGACGGCAGGGGCGGGCTCGAGGTGAAAGGCGATCCGGACCATCCGGCCAATCGCGGCAGACTCTGTTCCAAGGGGGCCGCCCTGGGGGAAACCGTCGGGCTCGAGGATCGCCTCCTTGCGCCGATGGTCGAGGGACGGGAGGTCGATTGGGACGACGCACTGGACCTCGTGGCGAAGAAGTTCTCCGATACCATCCGCCTTCACGGCCCCGATTCCGTTGCCTTCTACGTTTCGGGGCAATTGCTGACCGAGGATTACTACGTCGCCAACAAGCTGATGAAGGGCTTCATCGGATCGGCTAATATCGACACGAATTCAAGGCTTTGCATGGCCTCGAGTGTCGCGGGGCACAAGCGTGCCTTCGGGACAGACACGGTGCCGGGGCTGTACGAGGATCTCGAACTTGCCGATCTCATCGTGCTTGTCGGATCGAATCTCGCCTGGTGCCACCCGATCCTCTATCAGCGCATCGTCGCCGCGCGGGACAGCCGACCGGACCTGAAGATCGTCAATATCGACCCCCGCGTCACGGCGACGTCCGATCTGGCCAACCTTCACCTCGCCCTGAACCCCGGCAGCGACGTTGCGCTTTTCAACCATCTGCTTGCCGCCATCGAAACCCGCGGCGCGGCGGACAGCGACTTTCTGCGCGATCACGTCACCGGCTACGCCGAGGCGGTCCGCGCCGCACAGGCGAGCGACGTGGCGGCAACGGGCCTCGCGCCGGCGGATATCGAATCCTTCGTGGACCTCTGGCTGGGCACGGAAAGGGTCGTCACCGTCTATTCGCAGGGAGTGAACCAGTCCACCAGCGGTACCGACAAGGTGAACGCGATCCTCAACTGCCATCTCGCCACGGGCCGCATCGGACGTCCCGGCATGGGCCCCTTCTCGGTCACGGGCCAGCCCAACGCCATGGGCGGGCGCGAGGTCGGCGGGCTTGCAAACCAGCTTGCCGCGCATCTCGACCTCGAGAATCCCGCCCACCGGCAGGCCGTGCGCGATTTCTGGTCCGCACCCGCGATGCCCGAAGCGGCCGGGCTCAAGGCTGCCGATATGTTCGATGCGGTCCATGACGGGCGGATCAAGGCGCTCTGGATCATCTGCACCAACCCTGCGGTCTCCATGCCCGACGCCGATCGTGTTCGCGACGCCATTGCCGCCTGCGCGTTCACGGTGGTGTCCGACTGCACCGCGCGGACCGATACGGCCCGTCTTGCAAACGTGGTGCTGCCGGCTACGACATGGGGCGAAAAGGACGGAACAGTGACGAATTCCGAGCGCTGTATCAGCCGCCAGCGCCCAGCCCTGCCCGTCCCCGGGAAGGCGCGGCACGACTGGGAGATCCTGGCGGAGGTCGGACGCCGGATGGGCTGGAAAGAGGCCTTCGATTACCGCAACCCGGCAGAGATCTTCAGCGAACATGCCGAACTTTCCGGGATCGCAGGCGGGTTCGGAAAGGATTTCGACATCTCGGGCCTCGCCGCGCAGGGCCGCGCAGCCTACGACGCCATGGCACCGACGCACTGGCCGGTAAGCGCAGCGCGCAACGGCGGGCGTTTCTTCGGCGACGGGCGGTTCTTCACCGACGACCGCAAGGCGCGCATGGTGGCGGTCACGCCCGCCAGCCCCGCCGCCCTGCCCTTCTCCGGACGGCCTTTCGTACTGAATACCGGGCGCATCCGGGACCATTGGCACACGATGACCCGGAGCGGAAAATCACCGAGGCTCGCGCGCCACCTCGCGGAGCCTTTCGTAGAGATGCATCCCCGGGATGCTGTCGCGCTCGGCATCGCGCCCTCGGAGCTTGTCGCGTTGTCGAGCGACCGGGGGCGTGTCATCCTGCGCGTTCTGATCACCGACAGGGTTCGCCCCAGGCAGCTCTTCGCGCCGATGCACTGGACCGGCGACGCCGCTTCTGCCGCGCGGGTGAATACGCTTCTAGCGACCCATGTCGATCCCATATCCGGCCAGCCCGAAAGCAAGGCGACCCCTGTCGCCGCTGAACGGTACAGCGCCGCCTGGTACGCCTTCGCCGTCTGCCGGCAACGGCCCGCCGTCCGGTGCGACTACTGGGCGAGAATCCGGACCGAGGGCGGATGGCGTGTCGAAATGGCCGGATCAGAGCCTGTTTCCGATTGGTCCGAGCGCGCGCGCATGATCTTCGGACAAACCGAGGCAGAGGTCATCATGATGACGGACGAGGCACGTGGCAGCGCCCGCGTGGCGCTGGTTCAGGAGGGCAGATTGTCCGGCGCGCTTTTCGTGGCGCCCCAACCGATTTCGGTCGCGCGCCAGCATGTGGCGGACCAGCTTGGCCGGGATCCCTCGGGCGTTCTGGCCGGCCGCCCGGGAGGCGGCGCCGAGGACCCCGGCCAGACGATCTGCAGCTGCATCGGCGTCGGCATGAACACCATTGCCCGCGCGGTGCAGGCGGGGCAACTTGCCACTGTCGACGCGGTCGGTGCCGCCACCGGCGCGGGTACTAGCTGCGGGTCCTGCCGGTCCGAGATCGCGGGCCTGATAGAAAGGTTCAGAATGCCTCAGGCTGCGGAATGACGCGACGCGACGCGATCCCGCGCGGGGACGGCAAGGCCGACCCGAACGCGCTGTCCCGCTATGTCGCCGCCATCGGACGCGGCGCGTCGAAGGGGCGAAGCCTGTCGGTCGAGGAAGCCCGGGAGGCGATGCGGCTGATTCTCGACGATGCAGCCGCGCCCGAGGCCGTCGGCGCGTTTCTGATGGTTCTTCGGTTTCGCGGCGAGACGCCCGAAGAGCTGGCCGGTTTCGCCATGGCCCTGCGCGACAGCCTGCCGCCCTGGGAGGGCCCCTCGCCCGCCATCGACTGGCCGAGCTATGCGGCCGGTCGCACCCGCGGCCTGCCATGGTTCCTGCTTTCCGCGCGACTGGTGGCCCGGGCCGGGCTGCCTGTCCTGCTGCATGGGTGGAACGCCTGGCAGTCGCCCGTCGCCAGCGTGCGCGACGCCTTGGGCGGGCTCGACATACCGGCCGCGGGGAGCCTCGGCGAGGCGCAACGCCTGCTGGAAAAGAGAGGCATCGCTTATCTGCCGCTCGAGACCTTCTCGCCCCGCGCGCTCGACCTGCTGAAGCTGCGCAGCGTGTTCGGGCTTCGCTCGATCCTCAACACCGTCGTTCGGATGGTGAATCCGGGTGGCGCGGGCTGCATCGTTCAGGGGGTCTTCCACCCCGGCTACCGTCCGTTGCAGCAGGAAGCCGCGGTCCATCTCGGCCTCGAAAACCTCGCCATCATCAAGGGCGGCGGCGGCGAGTTCGAACGGCATCCCGGCAAGGATGTCACGGTCTACGGCCTTCGTGCGGGGGAGGCCTTCACCCGGTCTTTCGCCGCGCTGGCCTCCGGGCATCGCCGCCTTGCCGATGCGCCGGCAGATCCCGCCGAACTCGGACGGCTCTGGCGGGGCGAAAGCACGGACCGCTTCGCCCATGATATCGTGCTGGGGACCGCGGCGCTGGCACTGGAGGCACATGGCAGCGCTGCGCCGGATCAGGGCCTCCCAATGGCAGAAGCCTTGTGGGAGACGCGGCTGAAGCGCGACGGGTGACACCTTATTATCGTTTTATTACAAAGATCTACACCATGTAACCCGCGGGTTACATGGTTCGCTCAAAGGCTGGTGACCCGCGGGTTACCCTCTTCCGCCAGCGCCGCCTCGAACGCCTTGACCGCCCTTTCAAGCCGGTCGCGCGGAACCGAGGCATAATCTTGCGTCCCGACGATCCGGCACTCGCCGCGCCGGGCAGTTACCTTGACCGAACCCACCCGGAACTCGAACTTTTCCTGCTTCAGGCCGCGCTTTCCCGCAGGCGCCGGACGCGTCTGTTGCGCGACGAAATCCGCGAGAACCTTCGCCTGATCCTCGGCCGTCGCCACTCCTTCCAGAGCCGCACGCAACGCTCCCGCACCCCGACCGGCCTTCATCGTGCGAACCACGTCGACGCCGAGATTGCGCGAAACCTCCTTGGGAAACCTCAAGGCCGGGCCCAGCTCATTCAGCAGGGTCACGAAGCTGCGGATGTAGGACCGCTTCATCTTGTGCAGCGACCCGTAAAGGCGGCCGACCAGCGCATCCGCATCCACGCCGTCGAGCGCGGGGTCCTCTGCCGCCGTAATCGCCACCTGCGCCATCTCGGCAAAGGTGAGATCCTCGCGGACCACGTTTTCCTCGACCATGTCGATGTAGCGCGCAAGCCGGTCGGCCTCGCCCTCCTCGACGCGCGCGACGATCTCGGCAAAGGCGTCGTCTCCCGTCTCGTCCAGAAGCTGACGCAGCGCAGTCAGCCGCCGCCAGCCCTTCTTGAGCTGATAGCGCCCGTCACTGCCCACATAGACTTCTACCGGCTCCTTCTGGCCGCGGGCGCGGATCGAGGCCTTGAGTTCCTCCATCGCGTCGGACGCCGCGACCGCCTCAAGTTCGAGCCGGTCGCGCGGAAGGTCGTCTGTGCCGATCTCCGCGAGCGGCAGGCGGCGCAGCACCCTGCCCTCCTCCTGCGCGGCCCGATAGGCCCGCGCATCCTCGGCATTGCGCCGGCGCTGCTCGACCTTGGCCTCGGTCGCCTCGGTCAGGCTTTCGGCCGCCTCGCGTACCGCCGCCCCCATCGGCCCGACCGAGCGCGCGCGCGGTGCCGGATCGGTTTCCAGCGGCGCGAAGCCGAACTTGTTCCTGCTGCCGCTCATGCCCTCATCTCCCGTCCCGGTTCCTCGTTGGCGCGCCATGCCTCCAGCATGGTCTCCTTGAATTCCAGATAGGCGCGGTCAAAGCTCTGGCGCGCCCGCTTCCATGTCTCGCGTGTCATCTGCCTGTAGTCCTGTTCGTAGACCGACATCTGGAACCGCCCGGACTGCTCGACCGCGCGCGTCATCTCGATCGGGTTCTGACAGACGTCTGCGCCGAATACATTGCGAAACGCATCCATCATCGCACTGTGCAACGGGTTCGACGCCTCGTACCGGGTCATGAGAAGACGGATATCCGCGAAGCGTTTCGGCAAGGTGAGTCCGGCGTCCGCAGCGATCCCGCCGAAACCTTCCGCGATATCCTGCAGCGCGTCGCCGAGCTGGCCCAGATAGCTCGTGGTGCTGTCGTACTCCCAGTAGCCGGGGCCGGAAGGGATGTAGAGGATATCCGCCGCGAAAGCCGCATTCAGGGACTGGTAACCGATGGCGGGCGGGCAGTCGAAGATGATCAGGTCGTACTGATCGTCGGGCAATTCGTCGAGATAGCGCGCGACGCAGCCGAAGAAGGACCATGCCTTGTGCAACGACCGGTACTGGGCCGAGGCGAATTCGACGAATGCGGCATTGGCGCAGGACGGGATGATATCGATCGTGGGCCAGCAGGTGCGCTGGATGAAGTCCTGAAAGCGCTGCGCCCCGATCGAGCGGACATCCTCGGGAAGCTCCTCGGCGGACGGGTAGGGGCAGTCGTCGGGGTCGTCGTAACTGTCGGCGATGCGGTCCGATTCGCGGCAGAGATCGCGGCACATGATGCCCCAGACCGTGTTCCATTCCTTGACCTCGGTGAGGCCCATGGAATGGGTCAGCGTCGCCTGCGGGTCGAAATCGATGCACAGCACCCTGTAGCCGTCGAGCGCCGCGGCATTGGCAAGATGCTGCGCCACAACCGTCTTTCCGACGCCGCCCTTGAAGTTCGACACCGCCACCCGCATGGCACGACCACGGGGACGTTCGGGTAGAAGGCTTCGGCCGCGCAGTCGCATGCGGCGGCGGAGCTGGTTGATCTCGTCCAGCGTGAACCACCGCTGACGGCCGTCGTCCTCGGTCTCGCCCTGGGGCAGGGACGGATCGTCGGCCAGCTTCTTGCGCAATGTATCGGCGGGGGCATCGAACATGAACTGGCTCATCTCCCAGATCGAGAAGGGGCGCAGCGTCTTCACCTCTCCCGGCGAGAAGGTCGCGCGCCGCACCGCCTGCTGTTGCGCCAGGCTTCGGGCGTTCATGGTCTGGAGGTCGGAATGATCGCGCATGCTCATGCCCCGTTCTTTTAGCTTTTTTCCTGAATAACGGGATTTCGCATTTTCTGCAAAATGTAATTTTCGCTCGGCCCTGGGCCGTGAAGCGGTCTTTTGCGGCTGCCTCCCCCAACGCGTGAAATAAGGGGACAGGATATCCGTGTTGTCAGGGCGATCACGACGCTTTCGGTGACAGGTCCGTGCAGTTAGGGTGACATCATTGCTGTCACCCCACTCCTATGAACCTGATTCAGATTCAAAATCTTGTTTTTGGTATAGAGTTTCCCGTATTTTCTGGATGCTTGACAGATTACGGGATTTCGTGACTTCATCGGTGCAAGCAGAATCGACCCGGTCAGAGGTCGCAGAAAAGACGGACGAGGCGATGAGCAGGATAGACCATTTCAG